>CAZMAC010000512.1:0-2640 GCA_964564085.1 uncultured Hyphomicrobiaceae bacterium | reverse complement strand
GACCGGTCGCTCCGGCCAAGGCCCCGGTTGCGGGCTCTTCCATGACCCAGAATGTAAAACCATACTGCTGCTGATGCGCGATTAGCCGGTCAATATAGGCGTCGCTGTCTGTACGCGTTGGCAACGGCGTCAGATATTCCATGACCACAGGATCAGCGCACATCGCGGCAAAGGCATCACGATCTTCATCACACCATCTTCGCAAGATCAGGCGCTCGGTCTCAATTGGGGAAATTATGCCAGCCACATCCATTCATCCGTCCCTACGCCGGTGCAAACCGGATCAGGTTCAAAGGGTGGTCGAACGAGCGTCAGTTCGATCTCAGCCAGCTGCCGCCGGCCCCCCTCGGGTCTTCTAATGTGTACAAAATTTCTTAAAATTGCAAGGTGATGTCAGAATGGCTTAGCTAGGCCCGCCAACGAGCAGGGGCGGACCGCAATATCAAAGAAAACCAATCGGCCGAATGGCTGGGCGGCGCAGCCATGACGCCGAACTATTGGCGATCTCACGCACACTCGGTTGGTTCAAAAGGACTCCCTTTGCGATAGATCGCGTCGCAAGCGAAAGGCTTGCAGGATCTGTCGCTTTGCCTCTTCGCCGTTTTCAAGGGCAAAAAGGATCGTTGGATCGGCATAGTCGAAATAGTCGTCGTCTTCCTTTGGACCGAACCACAGCTTCAGATCGTGAACGGCCCCATTCGGGCTCAGAATCGCCTCAAGCAGGACATTGGCGCGCGATATTGTGTACGCTGTCGGCGGTTCACCCGAAACGATGATCAGCCTTTGGTCGGTCAGTAGGTAGTCTCCGGACTGACGCGGGTCGGGCTTCGTGAACAGAGCAAAAAATCGGCTCACGGTCCTGAGCGACAAATAAATGACAATCGCGAAGGAGACCAGCATACCGACGGCATATAAGGAACGCAAAAAGCTATTTGGTTCAACCGAGTCGCCGGCAACGGTGACCAAGGATGCGCCGAAAAAGGCAATCACGGAGAGGGTCAGCATGCTCAGGAACGACAGGATACGGCGCGGCGGATGCGCGGCATGTTTCCAAACAGCCGAACCGCGCCAGATAATCCGTTCGCCGTCCAGCAGAAATGGAGCAAATACGTCGCCGCCGGTCCCGGTCATGCGGTCCTCCCACCCTTGTGCCCGCGTCACGCTTAGGGGATTACCCGGATGTTGTGCAAGCTTATCCCAAAAATCAAAGGTCCTTTGAATTGTCTGACAAGCTTAACGTACAACTGACGGAGAAAATATCGTCCTATCGCCGGGCAGGGTCACGATTTTCTGCTCGGTCTGAAGCGTCAGAACTTGCCTGCATGCGCTGCAACATATTGGTGTTGATAGATATTTTTCGATTTTATATTCAGTGCATCCAAAATCATCGCAGTCGAAAGTAACTATTTTTTCTCAATCGATTGCGATCCACAGCATACTGATCCTGCGCCGGGAAATTTCAACTTTTGACCTTCCTCAATGATTTAAACAAAGAAACGATCGATAGACTGATCCTCTGTCTTTTCTCATTCGTATCTCATTGGTGGCTTAAAGTCTCCTGAAGCCGCGCATGCCAGCTCTTTTAAAACTTCGGCATGAAACGAGTGAAATATCGAGGATGGCAATCATTTGTCTTCGCCTGACGATGGATTGCCATCGGTCAAAATATTGAACCAACCGAGCCAGCTGGAATGGCAGAGGAGCCCCGAAGATCAATGGATAGTATGCGTAGAAGGTCTGAAAGACCCGAATCCGACTTAGAGGACACCGATATGTCGTCGGCAGATGCTGTGAGGGTGCCAGGACAACGATCCCCCGATTTAACGCGGCGCGTCATTCTCGATGCTGCAACAGCGGAATTTGTCGAAAAAGGTTTTGCCGGAGCAAGCGTCAACGAGATTGCCGATCGGGCAAATGTCAATAAGCGGATGCTGTATCACTATTTCGGGCCAAAAGATAAGCTCTACATCGCTGTATTGGAACGATCTTACACTGCACTGCGTAATGCTCAAAGCCAGCTTAATTTAACCCATCTTCCCCCGAAAGAAGCTATCGAGACTTTAATCCGGTTCAACTGGAATTATTACATCGATCACCCGGATTACGTACGGCTGATCTCTTTTGAGAATTTGTTAAATGGCCAATATGCCAATCAATCAGAAAATATGAAAAAGGCCAGAACACCGCTTATCGACGTATTGAATGATGTTATCAAAAGAGGCCAGGATGAGGGCGTTTTTCGCGCCGAGATAAAGCCCATTCATCTTTATCTAACTATTGTTTCTTTGACACTTTTTTACATTGCCACACATTTTACGCTTGCAAATATGTTCGGGTACGATTCAACGGCTCCGGGACAGATGGAGGAGCGCCTCGATCACATAATTAAAGTTGTGCTCGACTCTTTAAGCCCGCAATAAATTCAAGCCGCTTCCGGGTGGCTTGGATCTTTACTCTCCAGCCTACATAAGAGGGACGGCTGACGCTTCAACGTCTTGGGGTTGATCTTGCCGTTTGCGATCAATTCCGCCACTACGGCCGGCACGCCGCCGGCCCGATGATATTCCTCGCCCAAATACTCACCCGCCGGCTGCATGTTGACGAGCAGCGGAACATCGTACCCAACCTGTTCCCAATCAT
>CAZMAC010000511.1:0-2658 GCA_964564085.1 uncultured Hyphomicrobiaceae bacterium | reverse complement strand
ATAGACGAGAACTTTGCTAAGAACGGCGCTATTCTGAATTGTGGTATTGAGATTGTGAGGCCATGATGCGAAGGCTATTCTTCGTTTTTGCCGCTATTCTATGCCTTAGCGCGTCCGTGCCTTTTCTGAAGGCGCAGGCGCAGACTTCCGGCGGGTCCGCCGCGGGTGAAGATTATGACAGGCGCTTGCAGCGTCTTGAGGAACAGATTGTCGACTTAAGCGCCCAGGTCGGGACCGTCGAAACGATGGTGCAAGGCGGCGGTGTGGCGCCACCGGCCGCCTCATCGCTTCCCGGCGGGGGCGGTTTCGGCGGTTCGGGTGATGCGCGTCTGGGCGAAATCGAGACCCAGGTTCGTGCGCTTTCGAGCCAACTCGGCGAAATTCTGCGGCGCTTGCAACAGCTCGAACAGCGATCCGGCGGTCTTCCAGCACCGCAGGGTGGAGGTACGAATTTCGGCAGCGCACCTTCGGATCAGTTTTACGCGCAGCCCGCGGAGCAGGGAACGGGTTTTAGTGTGGGAGGAAATGAGCCTTCCAGCGCACAGGACGGCTTCGGTGCATCCATTGAACCGGGGGCTTCCACAGGAGAGTCAAGCTCCGGACTCGGCGGCTATTTCGGTAATAATTCTCAATCTAATCAATCCGCGGCTGGCGGTTCGTCACAGCCAATTCAGACCGCGGCAAGATCGACTCCCGAAGCGGAAAATCTTTACCGCCGTGCCTATGATGCTTTGGTCCAGCGCAATTATCGGGCAGCGACCGATGACTTTGAGCAATTTGTGAATGCTTTTCCGGCCGATCCATTGGCTGGCCAAGCGTATTACTGGCTGGGCGAAGCCTCTTTCACGAACGGGCAATACAAGCAAGCTGCCGACAGCTTTCTGAAAAGTTCGACCAACTACCCGCAGAACAAGAAAGCAGCCGAAAGTCTGCTGAAATTGGGTATTTCGCTGAGAAGGCTCGGTGAGCAACAGGCTGCCTGTTCCTCCTTCTCTGAGCTAAGCCGTCGTTTTCCATCGGCCACGCAGATTCTGCAGCGCGCTGAACGCGAAAAGAGTCGGGCGAAATGTTGATGGGACATGAGCTCCGACACGAATATCCCACCAAGCAACAGCAGCAATTATCCGCTATTCGGTGAGGCGAAATTAAGAGATCTCTTTGAGCCTCTAACTGCGTATAGAAGGTTTGTCCTCGCCGTATCCGGGGGTGCGGACAGCACGGCTCTCATGTTGCTTGTCCGCCGCTGGCAGCATTTCACAAGGTTTCCGCCCTCCAACGTTATCGTCCTCACGGTTGATCATGGCTTAAGGCAAGACTCCGCCTCGGAAGCCGCCTGGGTTGCGGATCAAGCGGCAAGGCTTGGCTTTCAGCACCAAACTCTGGTCTGGCAAGGCACCAAGCCGAAAACCGGGCTGCAGGCGGCGGCGCGCGAGGCCCGCTACGATCTTCTGGCAGAATTTTGCCGTGAACATTCGATGGCCGCGATGGTCACGGCTCACACAAGCAACGATCAAGCCGAGACCGTCATGATGCGGCTCGCCCGTGGCAGTGGTTTGGATGGTTTGTCCGCGATGGCAGCTGTCACCAGTTGGGACGGTATTGACTTGATCCGCCCGCTACTTGGTGTGTCCGGCGCCGATCTGGAAACCTTCCTCAAGCAAGAAGGGCAGGACTGGATCTCAGATCCAAGCAATCGCGATGAGAGCTATGAGAGGATACGCATACGAAAGGCGATGCAAGCTGCGAAAAAGCTTGGTATTTCACAGGAAAAGCTCATCCTTTCCACACGCCGCCTCGGTCGCGCTCGTAAAGCTCTTGACGCAGCAACCGCTTCGTTCTTGAAAGCTAACCTGACCGTTCATGAGGCGGGATTTGGCGAAATCTCAATTTCCGCCATTTTGACGGCTCCGGAGGAGCTGGCCCTGCGTTCGCTGGCTCGCATAATTTTGGCTTTCGGCGGCCATCAGGGGTTTCTTCAACTTTCCAAGATTGAAGCCGCCTATGCCAAACTGACGCAAGGCCGGCAGGCATTCACCTTGGGCGGATGTGAATTCGTGTCGCACAATGGTTCTCTTGTTGTATTTAGGGAATATGGAAGAATGGATCACGTTGAGACAACAGTCTCGATGGGTCAAAAAGTCTTATGGGATAAGCGTTTTTCGGTCCGGCTTACTGGCACAAAGATGGAAGATCTTAAATTGCGCCCGCTTGGCGCAGACGGCCAGGCCAAGATCAAACACGCCGGCGGCCTCTTCGGATCGATGCCGCGTGCGGCAATCGTGACACTTCCCTCACTCTGGAAAAATAATAAGCTATGTTATGTGCCATTTACACGGTTTCAGGCGGCGCCTCCGAGAGGTTGGCTCGCTGGAGCCACCGCTCAATTCATTAACTCGCCCATTTTGTTCGATAATATCATTGGGCGACCGGAATAAGACTGTCGCTGGGCAACTTTCCGGCTCGATATTAAAACTCTATTTTCACATCGCTGCTTAAAGTGAGCGTGTGGTTAATAACTCTGGCGCTGGCATCTTGGAAAATGCCGTGCTCCCCCTTATTTAATGTCAAAGACATAAACGAGACCCTTGGGCTATGGTAGGACAATATTTGCAACCCCCGCAAATCCAAGCTTATTTGCGTAGAAGGACCTCATGAACT
>CAZMAC010000510.1:0-2660 GCA_964564085.1 uncultured Hyphomicrobiaceae bacterium | reverse complement strand
TGCCGGACATCCTCGACACCAGAAATTCCAAGTGACGCAAGGTCATTGCCGATAGCCTTACCCTGGGGATCTAGCACGCCATTCTTCAATGTCACTATGATCCGAGCTTTCATTGGCGCACCTAAAAGCAAAGAGCCGTTAAAGACTTACCCTAATTGGAGCGGACCAGCACAGGGCCCATCGCTTTAGGATGTCCATTCTCCACAAGAATGCCAAGCCGCCGCGCAACTTCTTGATAAGCCTCGATCAAACCGCCCATATCTCGCCGGAAGCGATCTTTATCAAGCTTATCCTGCGTTTCTGTATCCCACAAACGGCAGGAATCGGGGCTGATCTCGTCTGCCAGTACGATCCGGACCATCTCATTTTCGAATAGTCGGCCGAACTCGATCTTAAAATCGACAAGCTTGATGCCGATCCCGAGGAACAGACCGGAAAGAAAGTCGTTGATGCGCAGGGACAGGGCCATCATCTCATCGATTTCCTGAGGATTTGCCCAGGCAAAAGCGGTGATGTGCTCTTCCGAAACCATTGGATCATCAAGTTCATCATTCTTGTAATAAAATTCGATGATTGAGCGTGGCAACGGCGAGCCTTCTTCGAGCCCTAAGCGTTTTGCAATTGAGCCCGCCGCCATATTGCGGACGACCACTTCAAGCGGCAAGATCTCAACTTCACGGATCAGCTGCTCGCGCATATTCAAGCGGCGCATAAAGTGCGTCGGGATGCCGATTTCCCCTAGCTGGGTAAATAAATATTCTGAAATCCGGTTGTTGAGCACGCCCTTGCCTTCGATACGTTCGTGCTTCTTGTTGTTGAAGGCGGTTGCGTCGTCTTTAAAATGTTGGATCAAAGTACCAGGTTCGGGTCCCTCATAAAGGATCTTGGCCTTTCCCTCGTAGATTTTGCGACGGCGATTCATCGGATCGAACCTCGCTCGATATCAAATAGAAAAAGCCGCGTCGCGCCAGAGCCCGCGGCACCTTCGGATTAAGCGTATATGACCTGCAAACAGGGGCGGCAATACACACCTAAAGGTTGCACGGTTCGGGCGCCTGCAGCCTTTTGCCTGCCTTCAGGTGATTTGCGCTTCGTGAAACTAGCGTTTTTATGGGCGCGAAACAATCTTTTGCTTATCTGTGCCCTCTGAGGCTTGCCCACATTGAATTACAACGTCTGGCAGGCTATGTCTCATATGCGCGGATGGGGCAAATCTTTATGCGATATAGCCTCAAGGATCTGACTTCACCAATGAGGATTGCGGCATGACGACCTTCGACGAGCGGGAAAAGGCATTTGAGAGAAAATTCGCGCATGATGAGGAGCTGCGCTTTAAAGCAACCGTGCGGCGCAACAGGCTGTTTGGCCACTGGGCGGCGGAAAAGCTCGGCCTGTCCGGCGATGAGGCTGACGCCTATGCCAAAAGCGTGGTGAAAGCCGATTTCGAAGAGCCGGGCGATGACGACATTCTGCGCAAGGTTAAAGGCGACTTTGCCGCCAAGGGTGTTGATCAATCCGACCACCAGATCGAGCGCACGCTCAGTGAAAAAATGATCGAGGCGGCCGAACAGATCGAAGCCGAAAGCGGCAAATCCTGAGATGAATGACGGGTTTGCGGCGGGCCCGATCCGCGACAGGCTTGCCGAGGGCAGACCGCTGTTCAATGCCTGGATGTCGCTTGGCTCGTCCTTTGCCATCGAACTGGCGGCGGAAGCGGGCGCGGACCTCGTCACCATCGACCAGCAGCACGGCATTGGCGGCCATCCCGAGATGCTCGCCTGCCTGACAGCGGCGTCTGCGGCCGGTGTTCCGGCTCTGATCCGCGTCGCCAGGAACGATTTCGGGCTGATCGGCCGGGCGCTCGACGCAGGCGCGCAAGGCGTGATCTGCCCTATGATCAACAGCGCGGATGATGCGCGGGCCCTCGTCGGCGCGGTCAAATATCCCCCTTACGGCAATCGCAGCCTCGGGCCGTACCGCGCCCGGCTCGCTGTGCCCGGCTATCTCGGGCATGCAAATCAGTGGACCATCGCCTGCGGGCAGATCGAGACCAAAACCGGCCTCGACAATCTGGAAGCCATTCTCGCCACACCCGGCCTCGACATGATCTGCGCCGGTCCGAACGATCTGGCGCTGACGCTGTCCGAAGGCGCGCATAGCAATATTCGTGCGCCGGAAGTCCTCGTTGCCCTCGACTGGCTGCTGGCAAAATGCCGGGAAAACGGCGTGATCGCCGCGATTTTCGCAAATGACGCCGAATATGCCACGGCCATGATCGAGCGCGGCTGGCAAATCGTCGCTTTGGCATCCGATGCACGCTGGCTCAGCGGTGGCGCCAAAGCCGCCCGCGCCGTGATCGATGGTCTCACCCCTTATCAGGATGAGTAAATCAATTTGTTCTCGCCGATAACGGCTAAGGGCAATAAGCAACACCAAAAGTCTCGCCAGACTTTCCGTCTGCGAGATGTTGCCGTAGTCCCCGCCGCATCATCCCGCGAAAGTGCATCGCGGTTTCGCGGGATGATGCGCCACTTATTTGCCTGGGCATCATCTTTACGGCAAAACCGCAAGGGCACTTTTGCCGGGTGATGCCACTAAACGGAGCGGCGCGGGCAGCCGGTCGGCTGGCCTTAATTTAACGTGTATCAGCCTTCCGGCTG
>CAZMAC010000509.1:0-2693 GCA_964564085.1 uncultured Hyphomicrobiaceae bacterium | reverse complement strand
AACGACTCATCGCTTTTAGGTGCGCCAATGAAAGCACGGATCATAGTGACATAGAAGAAAGGCGTGCTAGATCACCAGGGAAAGGCTATCGGCAATGCCCTTGCGTCACTTGGAATTTCTGGTGTCGAGGATGTCCGGCAAGGCAAATTTATCGAAGTCGAGCTTGATGAAACCGATCCGGTGCGTGCCCGTGCCTCGTTAGAGCGCATGTGCAAAGAGTTGCTCGCGAATCCTGTTATCGAGAATTATCGCTACGAATTAGAGAGCGCTTGACTATGAGAGCAAGCGTCATTGTCTTTCCCGGATCAAATTGCGATCGCGATGCCGCCGTTGCACTTGAGGCTGTCATGGGGGCGCCGCCGCATATGGTGTGGCACGGCGATAGTGAGCTGCCCAAAAGCGACTTAATTGTTCTTCCCGGTGGGTTTTCTTATGGCGACTATCTGCGCTCCGGCGCTATGGCGGCGCATTCGCCAATTACGCGTACATTAGTCGAAGAAGCTAAGAAGGGCGTTGCTGTGCTCGGTATTTGCAACGGCTTTCAAACATTGACGGAATCCGGCCTTTTGCCGGGTGCGCTTATGAGGAATGCATCGCTGAAATACATCTGTAAAGACGTGTATGTGAAGCCGGAGCGGACCGATACGGTGTTTAGCAAGCTTTATGATACCAAGGATGCGATCAAGATCCCCATCGCTCACAAGGATGGCAACTACTTCGCGGATCACGAAACGCTTGAGCTTTTAGAGGGTGAAGGCCGGATCGCCTTTCGCTATTGCGATGAAGATGCATGTGCCAAAGAAAGCGCCAATCCCAATGGCTCACGGCGTAATATCGCCGGGCTTTATGACAGAAGCGGGCGCATACTCGGTATGATGCCGCATCCCGAGCGCGCCGTTGATCCACTTCATGGTGGCACGGACGGGTGCCGATTATTCGAGTCGCTCGTCGGCAATCTAAAATAGACGGCGGCGCCTTGAATGTCTTTGTCTAACGCCGAGAGGAACGATCATGGGGTTTGATGACGAAGTCGATCAGCTAAAGCGGGAACTGCAAACACCCAAGCTTGATGCGGCTGGTGTTAAGACGGCAATTGAAGGCTTGCATCGTAAGCTGAATGAAAAAATCCAGAGCCGGCGTCTTGAATTCGCGCTTATAGAAGCCCAGGCAACCTCGATTGCCATTGCTCATTTGCCAAGCAAGGAAAAGCTCGCCAGCATTTCCGTAAATGAGGACGGCAGCGTTACCTTTCAATCTGTGATTGGCGAAGCCCCCAGCGGTGGCGAATTCGACGATGGCGGCTATTTTCCGCCCTATGTCGAATATTATGATGAGGAAGAATTTCTGGAGGAAGCACCGGAAATGCTTAAACAAGGCATTGCCGAGCTTGAACTCGATCAGGAAGAAGGCAGTTGAGATAGGGCGATCGGTCGAATTTTGTCGCCGCTCTCTATCAGGATTTTGAAACCTGAGATGTTTCACTTGCGCGCTTAGTTCACCATGGCTGCTTCATGACATTTGAAACTTTGATGCCGGCGCCAAGCCCGGAACAGATTGCTCAGCATGGCTTAAAGCCTGAAGAATATGAGCGCCTCCTCGGTCTCCTGGGCCGACCTCCGAATTTGACCGAACTCGGTATTTTCTCCGTCATGTGGTCGGAGCATTGCTCATATAAATCCTCCAAGGTCTGGCTGAAACAGCTGCCGACCGAAGGGCCGCAAATTATTCAAGGGCCCGGTGAAAATGCAGGTATTGTCCATCTCGGCGATGGGCTCGCTGCCGTCTTTAAAATGGAGAGCCACAACCACCCCTCCTACATTGAGCCATATCAGGGCGCCGCGACCGGTGTCGGCGGCATTATGCGTGACGTTTTCACAATGGGCGCGCGCCCAGTCGCCAATCTGAACGCTCTGCGCTTCGGCGATCCGGATCATTCGAAAACACGCCATCTGGTGGCTGGCGTTGTCGCCGGCATTGGCGATTATGGCAATTGTATTGGTGTGCCGACCGTTGGTGGCGAAACAAATTTCGACGCTCGCTACAACAACAATATTCTCGTCAATGCCATGTGCATCGGGCTGGTACGTGCGAGCCGCATTTTTTATTCGGCTGCCGCTGGCACCGGAAATCTGGTTGTGTATGTTGGTTCCAAAACAGGTCGTGACGGTATTCACGGTGCCACAATGGCTTCAACCGAATTTGACGACGCTTCGGCAGAAAAGCGTCCGACGGTCCAAGTTGGGGACCCCTTTACGGAAAAGCTTCTGCTTGAGGCCTGTCTGGAGCTGATGCAGGAAGACGCAATCATCGCAATACAGGATATGGGCGCAGCTGGCCTGACATCATCGTCTGTTGAAATGGCAAGCAAAGGCAGCGTCGGCATAAAGCTCAACCTCGATCACGTCCCGCAGCGCGAATCGGGGATGAATGCCTATGAAATGATGCTGTCGGAAAGCCAGGAGCGAATGCTGATGGTTCTTCGTCCTGGCTCTGAAATCCACGCTGAAGAGATTTTCCGCAAATGGGAGCTGGATTTCGCCGTCATTGGGCAAACCACGGATACGGGGCGGTTGGAAGTGTTCCATCGCGGCAGTGTCGAAGTCGATATCCCGATTCCGGCGCTCGCGGATAATGCACCAGTTTATGAGCGGCCCTATCAGCTCAAAAAGCCGCCGGCGATCACAAAAGCCGAG
>CAZMAC010000508.1:0-2700 GCA_964564085.1 uncultured Hyphomicrobiaceae bacterium | reverse complement strand
GGAGAAAATGCAAAGCGAGATAATTCCCGTCCGCGGCCGCGATGCTGAGAGCTGTCTTGCCGGTCAGGGTCTCGCGGGTATTCAGCATGGCGGGATCTTCGGCAATGGCCCCGGCAATTTCAGCGATATCATTGATATCCGCCCCATGAAAAATATCATATTGCGGCGTTTTGAAATCGGGCTTTTGAACAATGGTTGGATCGCTCACAGGTCCAAGCCCCAATCAAATCGGCGCTCCATGAGCGTACTGAGCCTTTGAAGCGCTTCGGGCTCTGAGGGAAGTCGCTGCGCATTCAACTTTCTTGTATCGGGCACCTCATAGTCCGCAGGCAGATAGCTGCGTTCAGCGCGGTCTATGTTCAGATAGGAATTCACATCTGTCAGCAGGATATCGAAAACCTCGCCGGGTGTATCATCAATCCGTTCCTGGGTCAGATAGTTGAGAATGGCGGCATAGATTGTCGGCCAGTCCCATTTGAAACTGTTGAGAAGCAAAACGCCTTCCTCGGCCGACCGCTTTGGAATGTAGAATCCGACCCGGGCATCCAGGTCCCAGCTTTCCTGCACATGCCCCCAATAGCGTTCGATGAGATCGGCAGGCATGTCCTCATCCGGCTCACCTGGTTCGACGACATCAAAATCATAGGCCAGAAGAAAAGGCAGATCAGCAGGGGCGCGCAGAAGAAGGCATCGCCATTGAAAGCCTTCCTTCCAGGTCGGCATTGCCTCTCCTTCATAGCGATAAAGACCGGCTGAGCTCTGCAGATTTATGGCGTGGCCATATTTATCATCCTCGCAACCAATCGAGAAAAACTGTGTCAGCGTTAATCCGGTGCGCTTGACGAAATGGGAATAGCGCCACTTCTCCCGATAGGGCTCATCCACGACCATCATGAAGGCATGAAAGCTCAAGCGCCGCGTCATTGTCGGGATGTTCGGGGATTTCAGTTTGAGAAAGTCATAAAGGTTCTGTGTGCTGATCGTACCACCATGGGGAAAATCAGGCGCATGAGCCGCGACGATTTCGGGAACCATGCGCGCCAGAGCGTCATAGCTGAGGGATGTCTTCACCCGGCGCAACTCATCCTGAAGCGTTTCGACATTCATCGCGAATTCGAGGCGATAGGCAGCGGTCTCGGGCGGTTCCTCATAGCGCTGAAAGGTTGCGGGATCGTCAAACGGCATCGTTTCTTATGAACTTCTTATATCCCGGCTTAGCGGCGCGGGGCAGTTTCGAAGTCATGCGCTCTCAAAAACGTGACTGAGAGTAGCCTATCCGATGCTGTCACAATGAGGAAGGCCGATGAGCCCCAATCTCCGCTCGCAATTTTCCGATCTGTTTGCCCGGCTACTTGTCATTCTATGGCTTCCGGCCGCCGGCACGTCGGTTCTGAACTATTCCGCCTATACCGAATTCCTTGCCCCTTACGGCTTTGGCTGGTGGGGCCTGTTTCTGGCCGCCACCTGCGCAGTCGTGGTGGGCGCAATCTACTGGCTGTTCTACGCCTTTCTCCTGGGCGTCGTCGCCTTCCTTCCAAAATCCGATCGCGCCAAACTGACCGCGTTGATTCTGCTCATGACCGCCTTCGTCCTGGCGGCCAGCTCTTACCCGAATGTGCAGGTCATGGCCGGCGGCTATGCCGCGGACATCGAGGACAGGGCCTATGTCGAAGAGGCAGCGACCAAGGCGGACCTCATCAAAGCGGGCGTGCGCCAATTCGATCAGCTCTCCGGCATTCTCGCTCAAGGCGGTAAAGCCCTGCGCGATCTGGAGGCGCGGGAAAGGCGCGGGCTTTTATCCGGCTTTGAAAGCGATAATGCCCGGCCAGGGCCAGTCTCAGACTGGGTTGGCGCGCAAGGTGCGCGTTTTGAGGCGTTGGCTGCGCAGATCGCTCCGGCGCAAAGGAAAGCCACAGCGATCATTGAAAGGATCGAGGCGGCCAGCAAGGCCATGCGCGAGGCGCTCGACGACCGCGAGCTGGATCAGGCTGCACGCCGTAGCGCGATGCAATCGCAAGGCGATGCGTTTCGCTCCGCGGTGATCGAGCTCAGGGAAACGCTGCCTCTCGCCGCCATGCAAAGCTTTGCGTTGTCACTTCAGGAACCGCCGGTCAGCCCGGCGTTGTCCGGCAAGGAGAATATTCAGGCCGGACAGCTGAGGGCGATCGCGACCGTTGAGCAGGCGCTGAAACGCCAGGGCAAACAGCTGGAAGGCTATCTGTCCACGCTGAAGGTGAATGAGACCGAGGCTGTTGCCGCCTATGCACCGGCACCGTCTTCGGTGCTGGTGGTGAAACATGCCTGGCAGCTTGGCAATATCATCGCTGCCGCGCTCGCCATCGATCTGCTGCCGCTTGCGCTTTATTTCATCATCGCCCGCGTGAACGATGCCATGCGGCGCGCCCGTCTGCAGGATGACGATCTGGAATCCATGAGTGTCGGCGACCTCGTGCGCGCCATCCGGGCTGAGCAGCATCTGAAAGCCAAACGCGGACGGGCCGACTATGGCGTCATTGAAGGCCCTTACGGCCGCTATCTCAAAAACGGCGGTGAGGAGGGACGGCAATGACAGTCATGCCGCATTTCTCTCCAAAGGAGCCGGAGCCGCGCAAGCCCTGGATCACCTATGGTGTGGTCGGATTGCTTGTAAGCGGCATGATCACGGCCGTGGCCTGTCATTTTCTCACCAGCATCTCGGCC
>CAZMAC010000507.1:0-2709 GCA_964564085.1 uncultured Hyphomicrobiaceae bacterium | reverse complement strand
CTTGCGGCTTTCCGGGGCGACAGAAAAGGAACCGTCACAAAGGTTTTGGTGCTGCTCTTTGAAAACCGCAACGCGACGATTAGGAACTGTGCGTATGCTGCTTGGCTTCCTCGGGGCAAACAAGCTGCTTGCTTTCCGAAACCGGCTCCAGCCAATGCGTCATGAAACGGTCCAGCCAGGATCGCAAAGCCGGGCCATGACGCTGATGTTCGTTGATATGCTCCGAACGCGGCCGCGCGCCTGGGGCGGAGAGGCGGGCCGCTGCAAGTGTGGTCCATCTGTGGATCATCGCCAGCGTCATTTCCGGGTGAAACTGAACGCCAAACGCCTTCTCGCCATACTGAAAAGCCTGATGCTCGAACGCATCGCCGCTCACCAGCTTGCGCGCGCCTGCGGACAGGCCAAACCCTTCCCGGTGCCATTGATACACATGGGACGGCCACTCCATCATGGCGTTGCCTGCCTCACTCGGCGCAATGGCGTAATAACCGACCTCGACCATTTCATCGGGGTGAGGGCTCACCTCGGCCCCGAGATTTTTGGCCAGCATCTGGGCGCCCAGGCAAATGCCGAGAAAGGGCTTTTCCTCGCGCAAAGGCACAGACAGCCAATCGATCTCCCTACGGATGTAATCGTCGGGATCGTTTGCGCTCATTGGGCCGCCGAAAACGATCGCACCGGCGTGGTCGTCCAGCGTCGATGGAAGCGTGTCGCCGAAACGCGGACAGCGTATGTCGAGCTGATAGCCGTTGTTCTGGAGCCACTGTCCAACGGCGCCGGGCTGCGACTCCTCCCGATGAAAAACCATCAGGATTTTGCGCGGGCCGGAGTTGTTCTGCTCCTCCGATCCGTTCACGAGGTAACGGTTATGGTTTTGAACGTTCAGAAGTTTGCTGCTCATGATTGCCATTCATATTGGGATTTAATAGCGCTGTTTTAAGAACCAGCCGATAAATGGAACCAGAATGACATGCGGAATATATCGAACCGCGAAGGCATTAAACGAAGGCATAATGCCAGGCACCACAATCGTCCCGCGTCCCATAAATCCGCTATAGATGAGACGCGCCGCTTTCTCAGGAGACATGACAAGCTGGAAATTCAGATAGAACGCATTTCCGACGCCCATCCGTTCATGAAAGAGCGTCGCAACCGGCCCTGGCGCGGCCACGCAGATCCGAACACCGCGTCCGGCGTTTTCATAAGCGAGCGCCTCGGTCAGCGATACGACATAGGCTTTGGATGCATAATAGGCCGCCTGATACGGCCCCGGCATCAGGCCGCCGATCGAGGCGATATTCAGTATGCCCCCACGTGCACGGCGCAACATTTCAGGAAGAAAAGCACGGGTCAGAACGGTGAGCGATTCGATATTCAGACGGCAAAGCGCCTCGATCCGCGCCGGATCCTGCTCCGCGAATTGACCGCCAATGCCAGCTGCCGCGTTATTGACGAGAATATCCGCATAAAGCGCATGCCGATCAAGGGCCTCCTGAATTCGCTCTTGATAGCCGGGGGCTGCCAGATCCACCGCCGCGGTAAAAACGTCGGCCGCATAGTCCTTGCGTATGTCCGCCGCCGCGCGTTCAAGCGCTTCTTCGCTGCGCGCGATGAGCAAGAGCTTGTGGCCATCCCTGGCGAAGGCATTCGCGAGATGACGTCCGATCCCCTCGCTTGCGCCTGTGATGATGCAAGCCGGGGACCGTGCTGCATCCTCGGGACGCATTTCGCCCCTTTGCACGCGACGGCGCGACCAGGCGGTTTCCAGCTGTTGCAGCCATTTCGGCATCGGCCTACTTCGTTTCCTCGCGCACAGCGCGTTTTAGCTCCATCCGGTCGCGCGACGGCACGGCAAGCAGTTCGGCCGTCCGCCAGACCAGATTATCCTCCAGCGGCGCCAGCTCCCCATCCGCGTAAACGAGCTGCCACATCATTGCGATAATCTGACGCTTTTCATCGAGCGAGAGCCGGTCGCGCAAGACCGAGGTGAAACGGTAGATATCGATAGCTTCCTTCTCCTGCTGTTCCGCTTGAGTGAGCAAGCGGTTCAATCCGGCCTCTTCAAGCTGGAAGTGGGAAGCCATGAGCGGTTTGAGACGAGCCATTTCCTCCTCGCGGATCGTTCCATCGACTGCAATGGCATGGAAAAGCAGCGCGGCCGTGGCAATCCGGACCTCGTCCGCTTCCAGCTTGTCGTCTTTATCGCGCTCGTTCAGAGAGTCGAGAAAAGCGGATATGGATTTGAACATGGTGAGGGTCCCATAATTGTGATGTGTCTCAGATGAAAAACTTCGGTGCTTGGGAGAAGGCTTTCGCACTTTGCCCAGCGGCATTTCCAAGAGATATAAGGTTTAAGCCCCTTGATTTGCAAAACACGCCTTACGTTGTGCAGGTAACAGATATGACCGAGCCTTCTTTGACCCGTCCCTGCATAATTCCCCGCGCAGCCGTCAGCGCTGCTATTTTTCGGGGGGATTCAATTTTGCTGGTCAGACGCGGACGCTCCCCGGCCGCTGGTCTTTGGAGTCTGCCGGGTGGACACATCGAACCCGGAGAGCCTGCGCTGAAGGCAATCCATCGCGAATTACAGGAAGAAACGGCAATGAAGGCAAATATTTTGGGGCTTGCCGATGTTAAAGATGTTGTTCAGCAAAATGACAGGGGCGATGAGTTATTCCATCGGGTCATTATCGTATTTTTTGGCGTTTG
>CAZMAC010000506.1:0-2710 GCA_964564085.1 uncultured Hyphomicrobiaceae bacterium | reverse complement strand
GCAAGGCGGTGACTGCGCGGAGAGCTTCGCCGAACATCACGCCGATACGATCCGCGATTTTTTCCGCCTGTTCCTGCAAATGGCGGTCGTGCTGACTTATGCGGGCGGTTCGCCGGTCATCAAGCTGGGGCGCATTGCTGGACAATTCGCCAAGCCGCGTTCGGCGTCGACGGAGAAACTGGACGGCACCGAGCTGCCGAGCTATCGCGGCGACATCATTAACGACATCAACTTCACGGCGGAAGGCCGCGCGCCCGACCCCGCACGGATGCTCAGCGCCTATAGGCAATCGGCCGCGACGCTCAATCTGTTGCGCGCTTTCGCCCAGGGCGGATTTGCAGATCTTGAGCGCGTGCATCAATGGACGATGGGCTTTATCGCGGACAGCCCGGCCGCTGAACGTTACAAAGAACTGGCCGACCGGATCAGCGAGAGCCTGACCTTCATGCGCGCCTGCGGCCTGACATCGGAAAGCCTCAGCGAGCTGCGCACAACGAGCTTTTATACCAGTCATGAGGCTTTGTTGCTCGGTTATGAGCAGGCATTCACACGTATCGACTCCACAAGCGGCGGCTGGTACGGAACATCAGGCCATTTCCTCTGGATTGGCGATAGAACCCGCCAGCCCGATCATGCCCATGTGGAATATTTGCGCGGCGTGCAAAATCCGATCGGGCTGAAATGCGGCCCCTCGCTCGACCCGGACGAGTTGATCCGCTTGATCGATGCTCTCAATCCGAAGAACGAACCGGGGCGGCTGACCCTGATCACGCGCTTCGGCGCAGACAAGATTGCGGACGGTCTTCCGCCGCTGATCCGCACCGTCGAGCGGGAAGGCAAGGCCGTCGTGTGGTCCTGCGATCCCATGCATGGCAACACCATCAAGGCGGCAAGCGGCTACAAGACCCGGCCATTCGAGCGCATTCTGAAGGAGGTCGAAGGCTTCTTCGACGTTCATCGCGCTGAAGGCACCCATCCGGGCGGTCTCCATGTCGAAATGACGGGTAAAAATGTGACCGAATGCACCGGCGGCGCTCAACTCATTACAGATACCGATCTTTCTGACCGGTATCACACCCATTGCGATCCCCGGCTGAATGCCAATCAGGCGCTGGAGCTTGCCTTTCTGGTCGCCGAGAGGCTTCGTCGCGACAGAGTCCAGCCGATTGCCGACGAGGCGGCGCAACAACAGGCGGGCGCCACGCTTTAAAAAGCGCTGCGTCGCCGGCAATGCCTTCTTCGGCTCGGTTGCGCAGCCTGCCATTTGTCGTGTAGAAGGCACCTTCCGGATTTGTAAAGAGCCGGCGACGTTTATACAGCTCCGATGGGCGGGTCTCGATCATGCAACAAACTTTGATGACGTCCGCATTCCGCAAACTCAAGCTCAAACCCAATCAGCTGGCGAAAACCGTAGAGCAGGCTGTCGTCGAAGCGGTAACCAACCGCTCAAAAAATCCGGAAAAGAATGGCGCGGCTGGTGGCCCGATCATCCCAAACCGTCAAGTCGCCGCAGCTGAGGCTGAGCCCGCCACATGGCCGATGCCGGTGGAAAAATTCCAATATGGTCATTTCCTTGAACCGGGCGACATCGTGCTCTCGACAAAGCTGGAGAGCTTCTTCTCATTCCTCATGAGACGTTTCGACAACAGCCGTTTCGCTCACGCGGCGTTGGCGTTCATTACGCCGCGCCACTATGCGGGCGTTGACCGCTCCTTTCTGATCGAGGCGACATTCGGCGGGGTCGACCTCGGCGCATTCTCTGAAATTGTTGCGCCCACCAAGGTCTATAAGGATACACGCGAAAAGCCGCGCTATGTGGTTGGCGTCAAAAGGCTCGAAGCGGATTGGTTCACGCCGGATATGCGCCCAATGGTCAGCGGACGCATGCTGCGCTTCATCAAGGACGACGATTATAATTTTGCCCTTCTCGCAGCGCTGGCGGCGGACCGCTCGCGTTTCTTTTTCCGGCTTCGCAACAAGCTGTTCGGCAAAGCGCCGACCATCAGCCAGTTTCTCCGAAGCAGCAAGCAGTTCGCTCCGGTCGATTTCATCTGCTCCGGCTTTGTGCAATTCGCCTATGTCGATATGGTGCGCACAGCAATCGAAGATGGCATCATGCCGTTCGACATCGCACATGACGCCCGGGACGATGTTTTTTTCGCGTCCTGGCTTAATCCGAAATGCACAATGGAAAATCTGATGGCGGTGAAACCAAGCGAGCTTGCCTCAAGCCCCAAGCTGAAATGGAAATATCTGATTTATGGCGGCGAGGCGCATAAGGTCACGAGCGATGCAGAGGTGAACGAGATTTTCGAGCGTATCAATGCGGACCGCAAGACCTGGCATAAACCTTAAAACAGTCCGCCTACTGACATGACCTCAGACAGAACCTCATCGCTCAAAATCGCTCTTGCGCAGCTCAATCCGACAGTCGGCGACATTGCCGGAAATGCCGCGCTTGCGCGCAACGCTTATAAGGAAGCGGCAGCCCAAGGCGCCGACCTGATCGTCTTTTCCGAGCTTTTCATAACCGGCTATCCGCCGGAGGATTTGATCCTCAAACCGGCTTTCATCGCCGAAACCCGCAACATAATCGAGGCATTCGCCAAGGAAACCGCAGGGAGCCGCACGGCCATGCTGATCGGCACGCCCTGGCCCGGCGATGACAAGCCGTATAATTCCGTTGCGCTGCTGAAAGGCGGCGCGATCC
>CAZMAC010000505.1:0-2712 GCA_964564085.1 uncultured Hyphomicrobiaceae bacterium | reverse complement strand
CACCCATCACTACCGTAATGACGAGCGCGTGCTGAATTATATCACGGTCGAGCCGAGCGTCGTGGGCGAAATTATCCCGCCCGGCGAAACGGCTTTGAAATCCTATTATGAGGAAAATAAGACGTCCTACATGGCGTCGGAATATCGCAAGATCGGCGTGCTTTCCCTGACCCCGGAAGCCATCCAGGATACGATTGCGCTGACCGATGACGAGCTGAAAGCGCATTTTGAGACGACGAAATCGCAATATCTGAGGCCGGAACGGCGCACAATCCAGCAATTGTCTTTTAAAGATATGGCAAGCGCTCAGAGCGCTCAGGACCGGCTGGACAAGGGCGCGGATTTTGTCGAACTCGGCAAAGAGCTGGGCATGAAGGAAGCCGACATCAATCTGGGTACCTTCGCCAAGGAGGGGCTTGCCGACAAAGACGTTGCCGATGCCGCCTTCTCGCTGGAAAAAGGCGCTGTCAGCAAACCGATCGAAAGCTTTTTTCCGGTGATCGTGAAAGTCACCGAGATTACGCCGGGCGAGGAAAAGTCGTTCGAAGAGGTCAAGGATCAGGTTCGCGCCGCACTTGCTAAGGACCGGGCGCGCAATGAGATCCAAAAGCTTTACGATGCGGTTGAGGATGAACGGGCGGCGGGCGCAAATGTGACGGAGGCCGCCGGGAAACTCAACCTGCCTTATTCCGAGATCACCATCGACCGGACCGGGCGCAACCAGACCGGCAAGGCCGTCGACTCGCTGACCGGCGGACAGGTTGCGATCAGTCTGGTCTTCGAGAGCGATGTCGGCATCGAAAACAACCCGGTCACGGCGGGCGACGGTTACGCCTTCATCGATGTTCTCGAAGTTATCCCGGAGCGGCAAAAAACCTTCGATGAAGTCAGCGAAGATGTCAAAACAGCCTGGGTCGCGGAAGAAACGCGCAAGCGTCTGCGCACCAAGGCCGAAAAGCTGGTCGAGAAAGCCAAGAGCGGCACCGCCTTTGATCAGGTCGCTGAAGAAATCGGCGCAACGGTTTCAACGACAGCGGCGCTGAAGCGCGATGCAACCCCGCAGGACTTGCCACGCGCCGCAATACCGCTTGCATTCACGCTGCCGGAGAATGGCGTGGGGAACGCGCAGGCGGCGGACCGGCAGAGCCAGGTCATCATAAAAGTGGCCGAGATGAAGAAAGCGCCACCGCTCGATGACACGGCTGCTGAAGCGTTACGCGCCGAGCTCCGGCAAAATTTGGGTGTGGATATTCTGACCCAATATGTTGGCGCTTTGCAAAAGGACTATGGCGTTCGCATGAATAGCGAGGCTATATCTGCGGTCTTAGGACAATAAATCATCGGCGAGTGAAAGCGGGATGATCGGAGCGGAAGACGGCCGCCCCCATTTCATCATCACGCTTTTTGCTACCTTAAAGACCGGCGCAGATCTCTCGCGCTTCTATCTCAGAAGGCGCCTCTCATGCGGCTTTACCCCGAATATGAGGACTTTGCAAAAGCCTATGATGAAGGCAAGCCGCAAGCCGTCTGGACGCGTCTGATCGCCGATCTAGAAACGCCGGTTTCCGCCTTTCTCAAGCTCGGCGCCGACCGCCCGATGAGCTTCCTTCTGGAGTCGGTTGAAGGCGGCGCGGTGCGGGGACGGTATTCCGTCATCGGATTTGCACCGGACATCATCTGGCGCGCTTTCGGCGACCGCGCTGAAATTAACCGCTCGCCGGGCAAGTCCCCGAATAAATTCACCAAATGCAAGACCGGAACACTCAGTGCGCTGCGCGACCTGCTCGCCGAATCCCGCATCGACCTGCCGCCCGATCTTCCCCCCATGGCGCTCGGCGTATTCGGCTATATGGGCTACGATACGGTCCGCCTGATCGAGGAGTTGCCCGAACCCAACCCCGACCCGATCGGCATCCCCGACGCGGTCTTGATGCGCCCGACAGTGATGGCGATCTTCGACAATGTGAAAGACGAAATCATCGTCGTCACGCCGGTGCGCCCGCAAAAGCGCATGTCGGCCAAGACGGCCCATTCGCGCGCGCTCGACCGGCTGTCGTCCTTCGTCGATGCGCTCGACACCCCGCTCGGTCATGCCGCCGCACCGAACGGGGCCGCGCTCGATTTTCCCAAGCGCACCTCCAACACCACGCCGAAAGCGTATGAGCGCATGGTGAAAAAGGCGAAGGACTATATTGCGGCGGGCGATATTTTTCAGGTCGTGCTCAGCCAGCGCTTTTCCGCGCCCTTCGACCTGCCGCCCTTCACGCTTTATCGCGCGCTACGCCGCGTCAACCCCTCGCCCTTCCTGTTCTTCCTCAATTATGGAGATTTCGCCATTGCCGGATCAAGCCCGGAAATCTTGGTGCGGGCACGCGCCGGAGAGGTGACGATCCGCCCGATTGCGGGCACGCGCCCGCGTGGGACGACACCGGACGAAGACAAGCGTCTCGCTGACGAGCTTTTGGCGGATGGAAAAGAGCGCTCCGAACATTTGATGCTGCTTGATTTGGGGCGCAACGATGTTGGCCGCGTTTCCAAAATCGGCACGGTCCGAGTCACGGACAGCTTCTTCCTCGAATATTACAGCCAGGTCATGCACATCGTCTCCAATGTCGTGGGCGAACTGTCGGACGACTATGACGCAGTGGACGCGCTGATGGCGGGCTTCCCGGCGGGGACCGTGTCAGGCGCGCCGAAGGTGCGCGCGATGGA
>CAZMAC010000504.1:0-2715 GCA_964564085.1 uncultured Hyphomicrobiaceae bacterium | reverse complement strand
CCATCGAGAAGGGGACGCTTCTCGATTTTCTCCGGCTGCTTCTCCTGAATACGCGCCGTTGGAACGCAAGTTTTATAGGACAGCTTTATTATCGTGCCGAAGATCTGTGGTGGCTTCCGGCTGTCTTTAATCCTGTCGGACGCTCCCGGAAAAACGTCAAACATCATTACGATTTATCGGATGAGCTTTTTTCTCTCTTTCTGGATGCGGACCGCCAATATTCCTGTGCCTATTTTCATTCAGAGCAAGACAGCATCGACGAAGCCCAGCTGAGCAAAAAGCAGCATATTGCGGCAAAGCTCGATATTCGGCCCGGCCAGCATATTCTTGATATCGGCTCCGGCTGGGGCGGCCTTGGGCTTTATCTAGCAAAACACTATCCTGTGCGCGTCACAGGGCTGACTTTGTCCGACGAGCAGTACCGGTTTTCGAATGCCCGTGCACGTCAGCTCGGATTGGCCGACCGCGTCAGCTTTAAGCTTGCGGATTATCGCGACAAAAAGGAGACCTATGACAGAATCGTTTCGGTGGGGATGTTCGAGCATGTCGGACGGCCGCATTTCGCGGCATTCTTCCGGAAACTCTCTTCCCTGCTCGCGCCGGACGGCGTTGCCCTGATTCACACAATCGGTTTTCAAACGCCCCCGGCGCCGATTAATACCTGGCTGCGACGCTACATATTCCCCGGCGCATATTTACCGGGGCTTTCGCAGCTTACCCCCATTATCGAGCGCCAATATTACTGGCTCGGCGACATGGAGAACCTCCGGCTTCATTATGCTCTGACGCTTGCCTCATGGCATGAGCGTTTTCAGGCCAATCGCGAATATATCGCGAAACTCTACGACGAACGTTTCTGCCGGATGTGGGAATTTTATCTGCAATCCTGCGAGGCAGGCTTCCGCTGGGGCGGATTGACCGTCTTTCAGCTCCAGCTGACAAAAGACATCAACGCATTGCCGATAACGCGGGACTACATGCTGCGCGAAGAAACCCGGCTTCGCGCGATCGATGAAGGGGGCATTGAGACGCCAGACGAACCTCTATGGACGCCGCCTCAGCCGGTGGACGACAGAGACGAAGCACCCGGCCGTTCGACGCATTAGATGCGGTGCGTTTCTAACGGTAAAAATGCTGATCCGTTGCGTCTTCGCCGCGCGAAAACCCAGCGGCCGCTCTTTTCACATTTCTTTCTAAGTTTTTGACGAATCAGGAAAAGTTGTGCGCCGCACAGTCAACCAACCTGATTCTGTGCTGTGCAAAACGGGTATGATTACATTTAGACAGAATCCGGGGGATACCGGCCGCTCGTGAATCGTATAATCTTGCCGAATGAATCAGAAGCCCGCCACATCCGCCTACCTCCAGACCGCTCCCGACGCCCCGGAAATCCCTTTCCGGCAGGCGCCTCATAATATTGAGGCGGAGCAGGCGCTGCTGGGCGCCATTCTTATCAATAATGAGGCGTTTGACCGGGTGTCCTCCTTTCTGGAGCCGCATCATTTTTTTGAGCCGCTCCATTCGCGCATCTACGATACGGTGGCCAAGCTCGTTCAAAGCGGAAAGCAGGCCACGCCGATCACGCTTAAAAGCTTTTTCGAACATGAAGAAGCCATCGGCACGGTCACGGTGCCGCAATATCTGGGCCGTCTCGCCGCTCATGCAACGAGCATCATCAATGCTGAGGATTACGGTCGGACGATCTATGATCTCTCGGTCAGGCGCGATCTGATCATAATCGGCGAAGACATGGTCAATGTCGCCTATGACTCGCCGGTCGATATGCCGCCGGAAAGCCAGATCGAGGAGTCGGAGCAGCGGCTCTACAGTCTTGCCGAACGCGGCAAATACGGCTCCGGCTTCATGGCCTTTTCCAGCGCGCTGAGCGATGCGATCGATATGGCCTCGCGCGCCTATGAACGCCAGGGCGGGCTGTCGGGCCTTTCCACCGGGCTCCGGGATCTGGACCGGTCGCTGGGCGGTTTGCAGAAATCCGACCTCGTCATTCTGGCGGGGCGCCCGTCCATGGGTAAAACCGCGCTTGCCACGAATATCGCTTTCAATATCGCCAAATCTTACCGGACCGAAATTAACTCCGGCGGCGAGGAGGAGGTGGCGGACGGCGCTATTGTCGGTTTCTTCTCACTCGAAATGTCCGCCGAGCAACTCGCGACCCGTATCATTTCCGAGCAGGCCGAAGTGTCCTCCGAACAGATCCGCCGCGGTCTCATCGACGATAAAGAGTTTCACAGGCTGGTCGAGGTCACGAAGGAGTTGCAGACCCTGCCGCTCTTTATCGATCACACGGGCGGTATTACCATCGCCCAACTTGCGGCCCGCGCACGCAAGCTGAAACGCCAGCGCGGCATCGGTCTGATCGTCGTGGACTACCTGCAATTGCTGGCCGGTTCCGGCAAACGGGCCTCTGACGGCCGCGTCCAGGAGATCACCGAAATCACCACGGGCCTCAAAGCGCTGGCGAAAGAGCTTGATGTACCGATTTTGGCGCTTTCGCAGCTTTCCCGTCAGGTTGAAAACCGCGAGGATAAGCGCCCGCAATTATCCGATCTACGCGAATCGGGCTCTATCGAGCAGGATGCGGATGTGGTGATGTTCGTCTTCCGCGAGGAATATTACGTTCAGCGCGCCGAGCCTTCGATCACGAAAGTCGAAGAGCATCAGAAATGGCAGGATGAGATGGATCAGGTGCAAGGT
>CAZMAC010000503.1:0-2719 GCA_964564085.1 uncultured Hyphomicrobiaceae bacterium | reverse complement strand
TGGCCTTGCCTTTGTTCGTTTCCCGAAAGCCAGGACAAAAATTTTGTTCGCCCTTTCTCCGACTCATCCTTGAGACGCACTGTAAACTGAGATGGCACCCGAAAATCCATTTCGGATATTTCGTAGAAGGCGGCCGGGTTCTTCGAGGCGATCATGCTCAGATCGGCAAGAGCCTCGGCAAAACCATCCGCGGGAAGCTTGGCCCGAAGGCCGGTGTCCAGCACGAGATCCCAGCGCCGTCCGGCAATGCGCTCAATGCCCTGCACGCGTGATTTCAGATCGGGAAGGCCCGCCAGCGCATCGATGATCGCTTTGGCCGGCGCCGCCGCGCCCGGTCCTGAGACCATGCGCAGATCGGGAAACTCGCCCCGAGACGCCAGCCCGAGAACCTTACCCTTCGCGTCGATGACCGCCATCTTTCCACCCTCGCGCCAAAGGGCGTAGGGGGTATTTTCTTCCAGCTCGACCACCAGCGTCGATGGCAGGAGCCGCATGACACGCGCTTCGCGAATCCAGCCGCTTCGCTTCAGTCGGTCACGGGCCTGATCCGTATCGAAAGCGAAAATCGATAAGCCGTCATAGGAACCGAGCGCCGCCATAATCTCGGATTGCTTGATATGATTCCGGCCCTCGACCTGCACCGCCTTAACCTCAAATCCAGCTTTAATGGCAATGCCGTTCGTGGCGGACGCAATGGCCTGGCGCACTTGCTGCGAATGGCCCCCGGCGACAACGCCATAGGCTGCCGTTAATGCATAAAACAAAACGCAAGCAACGAAACCGATCTTCGAGGCAAGTTCGCGATGAGCCTCGAACCATCCGTAAAGCGAGATTTCGGCCGGATGGTTGCCGCGGGGCCTGTCCCGGCGCTGCTGATTCGGCCGGTTTTCCGAAGACAGCGTAAAATAAATGGTGTCCGCTGTAGAAGGGTTTATCACCGATTGCAAGATGCGTCCTCCACAATCCAGCGGACAAGTTCACCGAATGTCAGGCCACTGTGGCTTGCAAGCTCCGGTACAAGCGATGTCGCCGTCATACCGGGCTGCGTATTGACCTCAAGGCAGATCAGCTCCCCCGTACCGCCGGCACGATCGTCGAACCGGAAATCGGCGCGGCTGATCCCCCGGCAGCCTAATGCCTGATGAGCCTTAAGCGACAGCTTCTGTACTAATTCGTAAATATTCGGTGAAATTTCCGCTGGAAGGACGTGTCTTGAGCCTCCTGGTGCATATTTGGACTGATAATCGTAAAAGGCGAGACCCTCGGCCGGGAGGATCTCGATCACGCCGAGCGGGCGGTCGCCCATCACGGCGCAGGTCAGCTCACGGCCTGCTACATAACGTTCGGCCATGACCTCATCGGCAAATTCCCAATCGGACGCGGTCAATTCCTGCGGCGGATGTGCATGATCTTCGCGCACGATGAACACGCCGACGCTCGATCCTTCATCCACAGGTTTTATTACGTAAGGGGGCGGCATGACATGGGCTTTGGCCGCTTCGAGCCGCGCCACGATCCGGTCCTCGGCAACCGGAATGCCGGCTTCGGCGAAGACAAGCTTGGCTTTGCCCTTGTGCATGGCGAGCGCCGAAGTCAGCACACCGGAATGGGTGTAAGGGATTTGCAGCGTTTCGAGGATGCCCTGGATCGTGCCGTCCTCGCCGCCTTTGCCGTGAAGCGCGTTGAAACAGACATCGGGCGCGATCTTGCGGAGCTTTTCGGGAAGTTGACGGTCGACATCAACCCGCGTGACCCGATAGCCCTCGCCTTCCAGCGCTTCAGCGCAGGCCTTGCCGGAATTGAGCGAGACCTCCCGTTCGGCCGACCAACCGCCCATCAGCACCGCGACATGCTCGAATTTGCGGCTCATGCCGCCGCCACCATCGGCCGGCCTTCCGCAGGGACGCCAAGGCGCTTGATTTCCCATTCCAGCGTGATGCCGCTTCCCGCCTTGACGCACTCACGGATTGTTTCGCCAAGCGTTTCGATATCCTCCGCGCTGGCCTCGCCGTCATTGATCAGGAAATTGCAGTGTTTTTCCGAAACATGCGCGCCGCCGACACGGAAACCGCGCAAGCCTGCTTCGTCGATCAGCTTCCATGAGCTATGATCAGGCGGGTTCTTGAAGGTCGAACCACCCGTGCGGGCCTTGGTCGGCTGATGGGTTTCGCGATAATCGGCGACATCCTGCATGGCGCGCGCGATCTCTTGATGATCGCCCGGCTCGCCCTGATACAGGGCCTCGGTAAAGATGAAATCCTCCGGCGCGCCGCAATGGCGGTAGGTATAGGCAAGGTCTGCAGTCTTGAGCACATGGATCTTGCCGGAGCGGTCAACCGCCCGCGCTTCGATCAGCACATCTTTCGTCTCAGTGCCATGCGCCCCGGCATTCATGCGCAGGGCTCCGCCGATCGTGCCGGGAATGCCCCGGTAAAAGGACAGCCTCGCAATCCCGGCTTTCGCCGCCGCCTGGGCCAGCCGCATATCCGGAACCGCCGTCCCGGTACGGATTCGATGACCGTCTTCCGGCTCAATCTGATTGAAGCCGCGCCCCAGCCGGATGACGACGCCCGGAATGCCGCCATCGCGCACCAGCAGGTTGGACCCAACGCCCAGCACCGTAACCGGAATATCGGCATCGCAAGCAGCCAGAAATTAATCAACATCGTCAGCATCACCGGGGCGGAAAACAACCTCCGCACGGCCGCCCACACGCAGC
>CAZMAC010000502.1:0-2721 GCA_964564085.1 uncultured Hyphomicrobiaceae bacterium | reverse complement strand
TTGGTCTGCAAAGCGCGTTTGCGGCCGATTTATTTTATGACGAAACGCCATATTCCGTGCCGCCAGCGCCAATCTGGACCGGCTTTTATGCCGGCGGACATATCGGCGGCGCATGGACCGGCGATGATTCCATCGAAAAATTTAAGCGCTGCAAGAACAACCACAAATGTAAGTGTCTTGGTTGTTACGATACGAATTGGAAGAAGGTCAGTGCGAAAAATTTCGTAAGCGAAAAAGACGATGGCGTCGGTCTTCTGGGCGGCGTCCATGTGGGCTACAACTGGCAATTGCCCGATAACACCGTCTTTGGCGTCGAGGGCGATCTCAGCTTTGCCGATAACATCGATTACCTGGCCTCACTTCGGGCCCGTTTCGGTATCGCCGCCGACAACCTCCTTCTCTATGCAACAGCCGGTGTTGCCTTTGCCGGTTTTGAAAGCAATCAGCTCCAATTCGCCAACGGCAATGTCGTGCAAAACCTTGGCGATGGTGGCGAGGACTCAAAGGTGGGTTTTGTCGCTGGCGGCGGTGCCGAATATCAGATTGCGTCGAATCTGAGTGTCGGCGTCGAAGCGCTGTATTATGCTTTCGGCGACGATGAGAACATCTTTGAGTTTGAAAAGTTCTGCAAGGAATTCAAAGTCGTCCATGAAGACGACGACGATCTTTTTGTGGTGCGAGCGCGGCTGAGCTATCACTTGCAGGACGCTTACGCGGCTCCTCTGAAGTAGCGGTCAGGAAAGTGCGCTGTATCGGGATCATCTCAGAGTGAGGCGATCTCGCCGTCTTGACAGACAGGAGCATCGTCCTTCGTAAAGCTCCTGCTTTCCTTATCGAAATTCCGGCCGCAATTTCGCGCAGGGCTCATAGCGGTGACAGTTTACGAGATGGTCGTTCACCATGCCGACGGACTGCATCATGGCATAGACAGTCGTCGGCCCAACAAAGCGGAAGCCCTTTGCTTTGAGCTCTTTCGAGATCGTGCGGCTCAACGCCGTCTCTGGCGGGATATCGGCGAGCGTCGCGAAACGGTTCTGAATGGGAACGCCATCGACAAAGCCCCAAAGGAAGCGGGCAAAGCTTTCTGTTTCAGACAGCGCCAGATAGGCGCGTGCATTATCCACGGTCGCTTCGACCTTCAGCTTGTTGCGGACAATGCCGGGATCGGCGAGAAGAGCTGCGATTTTCTCCGGACCGTAACGGGCGATTTTCGCGGCATCGAAATGATCGAAGGCGCGCCGGAAATTGTCGCGTTTGCGCAAGATGGTGATCCATGACAGGCCGGCCTGGAAGCCTTCAAGCACAATCTTTTCAAACAGGGCACGGCTGTCACCATTCGGCACGCCCCATTCCTCATCGTGATAGGCGACATAGATCGGCTCCTGCCCGGCCCAGCCGCAGCGCGTCTCACTCAAAGCTGGCTCCTTCGGACGGCACCTTATAGCTGGCCCAGGGCGGCGCACTCACCGTCAGTGTGATATCGCCGACGCGCAAGGGCACGCCGGCCTGCATGGCGGCATCGACTCGGTCGAGCCGTATGATTGCAATGCCGTGGACGCCGTCCGCCGAGCCAAGCTGGCCGACAGGCTTGTCACCTGCGAGAATTTCTACCCCGCCGCCCTCAAGCGGTGCGTTCGCCTTAACGGCCGCGATCCGTGTTTTCGCTGTGCCCTTGTGATGCATCCGTGAGACGACCTCCTGACCGACATAGCAGCCTTTCTTGAAATCGACGCCGTTCAGATCGTCATAGCAGGCCTCATGGGGAAAGCTTTCGCCATAGGCATAATCGAGCCCGCCCTGCGGCACGGCCAGCGAGATCCGGTGGCTGTGATAGGCGGCATCGCCAAGCACGTCTGCGGCAAGACTGTCCGGCCAGCTATGGCCGCCCTTCACGATCAGACGGCCGCCAAGCGGTGCATAGCGCGGGTCGGAATAGATCGCGAAGAAGCCGCTTTCGCCCTCCTTCGGTCCTTCGCCCCAGGCCGCGCCGACGGCAAAATCGTCCGAACGGTCGGCGATTTCGATTTTCGCACGCAGCTTATAGAGCGACAGCCGTTTCACCAGATCGTCAAGCTGCACCTTGGCGCAGTCGATCCAGTAACTTTCGGCATTTTCCGCATAGATGAAAAAGTCGAAAAGAATCTTTCCCTGCGGCGTCAGCAGTCCTGCGAATGCGGCACTGCCGGGCGCTATTCGCTCAATATCGTTCGTGATAAGCCCTTGCAGAAATTTTGCGGTATCCGCGCCAGCCAGGTGAATAAGTCCGCGGTCGGACAGGAGCGTCATAAAGCTGTAGGACATGGGGCCCTCCGATGGCCGGCACATTTATCTGATGATTTTGCGCATGCGCCTCAGATCCGCAAATGCGTCTTAAGACTGTCGCACAATTGAGCAACGGTCTGCATCATCAGATAAGGGGCTGGTGCGTTGCTGTGGAGTCGGAATGTGGCGTAACGCTCAAGTTTTTTACACGTGTTCGATCCGGCCGAGACCGGAAGGGGAGGTTGAAAGACGCCGCCGGTCTTGCGCGTCAATCATGCTGTCCTACAGCGTGTCTCCCAAATGTGGGCACCGGTTTGGGACAAAACACACGGTAAAATAAACATCTAAAGCGTTCCGGTGAATGCCATTCACCGGAACGCTTTAATAAACAGGGGGTGCTTCGCCTGGCTGTTCAATATCCTCTTCGTTCAGCAGCTCCGGCGCTCGAACGAATACGCC
>CAZMAC010000501.1:0-2722 GCA_964564085.1 uncultured Hyphomicrobiaceae bacterium | reverse complement strand
AGCCATTATCGGCTGGTTAGACTTTTGGGATTATCATTTGCTACGTACTGTTACGAGGTGAGACATAAGACCCATGGTCAAAAACAATATCTATGGTATCGTTAAAGTTTATTCTCTAACTGTCGTGCATATGCAACAGCGTTTCGTATGCACACATGCTAGTGTTTCGCCTTCGTTAAGTTTAAGGAATTATACTTAGCCGGTTCGGGACTGAAGATACGAGATGTATCAGGCACAACAACAATCGCTGGAAGCAGCTCTCAAAGTCAAACTTGTCGATTTTGGCTGCCCACTTGAATTGCGCCGATCCCGGAGAGCGCGCCGGTTCTCCCTGAAAGTCAGTCATACTGAACGTGCTGCGATACTTACGCTTCCGGAAGAAGTTATGGTGGAGGAAGCGGGGCTTTTCTTATCGCGGCATATGGAGTGGCTGAAACGCCAGATTGACCGCCTTCCCAGACCAATACCGTTCGAAGATGGCGCCGTCATTCCTTTAAGAGGAATTGCGCATCGGATAAATTTTGTCGGCGCCGTTCGATATCAAGGTGTCGTCTGGGTTGAGGAGGCCGATAGTTTGACGTCGGTCGAACCCTGGAGTGCGAACGCCGACACCGAGAACAGTGCGAGATTATTCTCAAAAAACACCACAGATACACATGAGATCCCCCGTATTTGTGTTTCTGGTGGCGAGCAACACGGTCCGAGACGGCTCGCTGACTGGCTGAGAGGCCAAGCCAAGACCGACTTGACACGGCGCACGCTTCATCATGCGTCAAACCTGGGTTGTAAGCCGGCCCGCGTCAGTGTTCGAGATCAAAGCACGCGCTGGGGGTCTTGTTCGACAACGGGGACGATCAGCTTTTCCTGGCGATTAATCTTTGCGCCGGGTTATGTCCTTGACTATGTCGCAGCTCATGAAGCGGCACATTTGCGCGAAATGAATCATGGCCCCCGTTTTTGGCGGCTTGTTCGGGAAACTATGCCGGACATGCAAAAAGCCAGAGCCTGGCTGAAGCAAAACGGTGCTGAATTGCACAGATTTGGCGCATCGACTTAATAAACCTTATCTCAACCGTACCATCCTATACAGTCTCTGAGGTTCAGCAAACGTCGGTAAGCTGATCTGCTCAACGACCAGATCCCGCGCTCTACCCCCATTTTTCGAATGCCGACTGATCCCGCGATCGTGCCGATCCGCCGCCGAATATTGGACCGACGACAGTGCCAATGAGAGCAAAAACGATCCGTGTCGCTAAAACAAATCCCAACAATACCAGCTTGTCCCCGCTCAGGATAATGTCCGTCCAGATGAGGTAATTATTCGAAAGTCCCAAGCTTTCGAGATAAGGAGGCAGTTGCTGGGCCCACTCGATAAGCTGGCGCATAATGCCGGGAAATTCGATTGCCGTTGCGGCGAATGCGATTGCGCCGACAACCAGCGTCGCGACAAACATAAAAGACGACCACAAGATACGCATGTTTTTGCTCTCTCAGAAAATTATTGCCGATACGGAGGTTCAGGCAATTATTGGCGGGCCCATGAAACGGATCATGAGACAGATCTTTTGTGCCGCTCTGCCATTATTATGGCTGCTCGGTCAACATGCATTCAATCGGAATCAGTTTAACGAACGGATGTTACCTAAGGAAATTTGGGCCAATGACAAATCTGCCGCTTCTTCTAATCCCGATTGGCATCGGTATCATTGCAGGATGGTTGGCGGGGCTTATAACGAGAGGCAGAGGCTTCGGTCTTCTCGGTAATATCATTGCAGCAACATTCGGTGCTTTTGCCGCAATTTATATCCTAGCTCAGATGGGAATGGTCTCTCATACAGCTTCCATTGAGATTGCAATCACGGCCTTCATTGGCGCATTTTGCATCCTGGCGTTTATTGGATGGGTCAGGCGTTAAGGGAATGGTGCCAAAGTCTTTCGCACTTGCGAAATAGCCGGTATGATATTTCGGCAGTTCGGTACGAAACCGGATCTGCATGCCGGATCACAAAGGTTTTAAACCCTTGCGAGACAGAAACCATAGTTGGTGATCCGAACCAAAGGCTTGAAGCGGTTTGACCGGCGGACAGTCAGTATCCGCTTTTTCTCATCCCGCTTTCGCATTTGCGAGGAGATAGTATGAGCGAAAAGCAGGCAAAGCGCGATGCCCCTTGGCTGATCCGGACATATGCCGGCCATTCGACGGCAAAAGAGTCGAACCTTCTCTATCGCAAAAACCTCGCTAAAGGACAGACCGGGCTATCGATCGCTTTCGATCTGCCGACCCAGACGGGCTACGATCCCGATCATTCCCTCGCGCGGGGAGAAGTCGGAAAAGTCGGCGTGCCGATTTCTCACCTGGGCGATATGCGGACACTGTTCGAGGGCATCCCGCTAGAGAGCATGAATACATCGATGACGATCAATGCGACAGCAGCATGGCTCCTGGCGTTGTACGTTGCTGCTGCCGATGAACAGGGTGCGCCGCGAAACGCTCTGACGGGGACAGTCCAGAACGACATCATCAAGGAATACCAGTCACGCGGCACTTATGTCTTTCCGCCCGAGCCCTCGATGCGTCTGATTAAGGACGTGATCGTCTACACCTATCGCGAGATTCCGAAATGGAACCCGACCAATGTTTGTTCCTATCATTTGCAGGAAGCGGGTGCGACACCGGTTCAGGAGCTTGCTTACGCTCTGGCGATTGCGCAGGCCGTCCTTG
>CAZMAC010000500.1:0-2730 GCA_964564085.1 uncultured Hyphomicrobiaceae bacterium | reverse complement strand
TGCGGGGCGCCTGATTCTGTCCAATGCTGACACCCTTGCGTTGACGCGGGGCGTGTCGGATATCGAGTGGCTGTCGGGCCGCGCAAATCTCTCGATTGAGTTCGCCGGTGGCGGACGGACTGCGGATGCGTTGGCTGAAACGCTCACCGGAAAGGGTCGCTTTGCGATTTCGGATGGAGCGATTGAAGGCATCGACTTTCCGCTCATCGTGGCTGACGCAAAGGAAGGCGAGTTTCGCAAATGGCGCCGCGAAGACGGGCTGAGAACGCCATTCGACCGGCTCGAATCGAGCTTCACCATCGAAAATGGCGTGGCAAAGACGCAGGATTTGACGCTGACCGGCCCGAATGTGGCTATGGCCGGTGCGGGCCGGACGAATATTGCGCGAGGGCGCATTGATTATCAGTTGAAAACGAAGGTCACGGCGCGCGATCGCGATAATGCTGCAAACAAAGACGACGATGATGACGACGAGGAGCAGGCAAGCCTTGCCATTCCGCTGATCATCAAGGGTGATTGGGATGAGCCAAACATCTATCCGGACATTGAAAACGCGCTCGAAGATACCGACTCTCTAAAAGGAACAGCCAAGCTCTTTGGTAAATCCGTGGAGAAATGGACGGACGGCCAGGTCAAGGCCGACGATTTCGGGAAAATGATCGACGGGCTTTTCGGCAAAAAGAAAAAAAAGAGAGAGGACGACGACGAGCAGGACGATTAGGCAGACTCTCTCAGCGGCGAAGCTGGAACAAAGGATGAGTTGAGAACGCATGGGTCTGGCTATTTTCGGATTGCTGCTTATCGTGGCGCTCGCAATTCTGCCATCCCTTTGGGTTCAGGCCGTCCTGTCGCGCCACCGGCGCGACCGGCCAGAATTTCCCGGTACAGGCAGCGAACTCGCCCGCCATTTGCTCGATGAGATGAAGCTCGGCGATGTCACAGTCGAGCAGACCCAGACCGGCGATCATTACGATCCGGAGAACAAAGCCGTCCGGTTGTCACCCAAACATCATGACGGACGCTCGCTCACGGCCGTCGTCGTCGCGGCACATGAGGTCGGCCATGCGATGCAGGATGCCACCAATTACCGTCCGCTCAAAGCCCGCACCCGGCTCGCCAAGACCGCGATTATCGTTGAGCGCGTCGGCTCGATCGCCATGATTGCCGCGCCTCTCGCAGCGGTCCTGATCCGGCACCCGGCCGGGGCGCTCATCCCGATGGCGGCGGGAGTCGCGATCATGAGCATGAGCGTGCTCGTACATTTGACGACGCTGCCGACGGAATTTGACGCCAGCTTCAGACGCGCCCTGCCAGTTCTGAAGGCCGGACGTTATATCCCCGACCGCGACCTGCCCGCGGCCCGCTCGATCCTGCGCGCAGCTGCCTTCACTTATGTCGCGGCCGCGCTGATGAGCCTGATCAACATCGCCCGCTGGCTGCGCGTTCTTCGCTTCTGAAATGCGACCTTGCCATGAAAATCGAAGGGTCGCGGCTCATTCAATCGCAGTGATTTTGTGACACTGCGTGTATCTCAGCTCGCCATCGACAAACAAATTCGCGCATGTCGTACCGTATTCGGGCAGATTGACGGCTTTCGCAATTTTACGGGACGCACCTTTTTTGCAGCCGCTGATCGTTGCGCCCTTGTCTCTCGAAATTTCGTCCCCTTCGGTATCGAAATAGACGAAGTCGATCCGCCAATTGCAGATATTTTTGACGCGAGGTTCGTTGATACCCGCATGTGTCGTAAAAGCGGCGCGCTGCTCTTTGATTTCTTTTCCGTTCGTATGGACCGAGTGACACAAATAGCCGTAGGGCTCTTTAATATCGATCGCGATGGCATTTGGATCGACGTCGTCGCCGGGCGTCTGCCTGTTATCGCAGCCGATTGCCGACGCCATGGCCGGGCTTGAGGTGACAATGATTGTTGCCATCAATGCGAACATGATAGCCAAACTCGAAAAAAATCTCATACTCCCTCCATATTCAGATCCGAATAGCGCCTAGTGTCCCGATTCCGAAGTTCGCCCCATTCCCGCAGCACGCGCCTTAGCGAACTTCGGAATCTCAAGGGACACTAGATCAACCTGCGTTTAATCGGAATCGATTTAGCGCAGAAAAGTTGATCTATTTTATAGGGTTAGAGCAACTGTCCGCCCTGATTGTATCAGGCCGTCGGCTCTAACTGTTTGTTTTACCGCGCTTTCCGAGCGGCGAACCGGTATCCAGCCCCGTCTTCACGGGGCCATGCTTCGCCTGAAAGCGCTCTAAAAGATCAAAGCCTTAAATTCAGTTGGCGTTCTTTGCGAATGCCAGGGTGGACTCAACCGCTGATTTAAAGGCAGGCTTTTCATTGGGATAAGTTTGGTTCAGGCCATAATGGCTCACACCGCGCAAACGCGCTTTTTCAAATTTCAGTGCCTCGGAAAGCGCAAGATGACGGTTAAGGTCGTATGTCCAATGGCCTCCCGAGCCACGCCGACGCTCTATTCGTAAAGCTTTATTAAGCAACGCAATGATTTTGGCCGTACCTTCAAATGAATAATCGCGTAGATCCGACGGCCAGAGACCGATCAATTTCGGGAGTTCGGTCTGGCGCTCAAAGACTTTTCTTGGTTTTAGAAGAAGTGAGGAATTGGGATTAGATTTATTTTTTCTGAGGCGATTAATTTTTTTCGAAATCTGCATGAGAAAACTCCATCGATATAGTAAGCGGAGTTTCCCATAAGT
>CAZMAC010000499.1:0-2731 GCA_964564085.1 uncultured Hyphomicrobiaceae bacterium | reverse complement strand
GACAGGACGACGGCTTAAGAGCGACAATCTATTCGAGCTGATCGATGAAGTCACCGGTGAAAAAATGCGGCAGTCGCTTGAAAAGGCAGCCTCGCGCAAGGTCTCGATTCCGCCCGTCGAAATCTCGACCGTGGAAGGACAAAAAACAGGGCGGCTCCTGCTCAGCTCGCTGTCTCAAAACATCGATACAGATGAGACAGATAGTGTCGCTCTGATTTTTGGCGTCGACACTTCGGAACAGAGGCAGCTTGAGGAACAGATCGCCCAGGGGCAGAAGATGCAGGCTATCGGTCAGCTTGCCGGGGGCATCGCCCATGATTTCAACAATGTCCTGACCGCCATTATCGGCTTTTCCGATCTCCTGCTGGCCAATCACCGTGCAAGCGATCCCGCTTTTGCCGACATTATGAATATCAAGAACAACGCCAATCGCGCGGCCGGCCTCGTCCGTCATCTGCTTGCGTTCTCCCGAAAACAGACATTGCGTCCGCAGGTGATGTCGCTGACGGATGCTTTGGCCGATCTCACAGTGCTTCTCGATCAGCTTCTTGGAGAAAAAGTCAAAGCGAATGTGGTTCACGGGCGTGATCTTTGGCTTGTAAAAGTCGATCCGACGCAGTTTCAGCAAGTCATCATCAATCTTGCCGTCAACGCGCGGGACGCCATGTCGGATGGCGGCGAGCTGACGATTCGGACCGCCAATATCAGCGAGCGGGAATCCGCTGCGCTCGGACATAAGATGATGGAGCCGGGCGAATATGTATTGTGCGAAGTCAGCGATACCGGAACGGGTATTCCGCCTGATGTGATCGACAAGATTTTCGAACCTTTTTTCTCGACCAAAGAAGTCGGTAAAGGCACTGGGCTTGGCCTGTCCACGGTCTACGGAATTGTAAAACAGACCGGTGGCTTTATCTTCGCCGATAGTGAACTCGGTAGCGGAACCATTTTCCGGATTTATCTCCCGCGATGCGAAGAGCGCACCATTGCGCCGGAGGCGTCAGCCGAAAAACCCGCAAAGAAGGAGAAAGAAGCCACCCGCGATCTGACCGGCTCGGCAACGGTTCTGCTTGTTGAAGACGAGGATGCGGTTCGCAGCTTTGCTGCCCGTGCGCTCACAACGCGCGGCTACCGCGTCCTTGAAGCGGCGAGCGGCGTTCAGGCTCTTGACGTGATGAGCGAACATGGCGGCGATGTCGATATCGTCGTCAGCGATGTTGTCATGCCGGAAATGGATGGACCGACGCTGTTGAAGCATTTGCGCAAGACGAATCCGCAGATCAAAATCATCTTCGTATCGGGTTATGCAGAGGATGCTTTTCGGAACAATTTGAGCGAGGACGAGACATTCACATTCCTGCCCAAGCCGTTCTCGCTGAAGAAGCTCGCAGCCGCGGTCAAGGAAGTTTTGGAGGCGGATTGATCAAAATATCAAGCTGCTGCGCTCTTAAGTAATATTCCTATTGTGAGTAAGTAAAAATTCAAATTGATTCGTATTTGTTCCTGCTTGTTATAAGGAACAAAATGTGTACGCTTGCGGAAAGATTGCAATACCCCAGGCGATATGAAATAAAGGAGCACGACAATGACGAAGGCGGATTTGCGCCTCGTGGAGGGGGCTGACATGGATAAGCAGAAAGCACTCGAAGCCGCGCTCGGCCAGATCGAAAAGAATTTCGGCAAAGGCTCGATCATGCGCCTTGGCAAGAATGAAGCGGTCAGCGAGATCGAGGCCATTCCAACCGGATCGCTGGGGCTCGACATCGCTCTTGGCATTGGCGGTCTCCCGCGCGGCCGTGTCATTGAAATTTTCGGCCCTGAGTCCTCGGGTAAGACGACATTGGCGCTGCATGTTGTTGCTGAGGCACAAAAGCTGGGTGGCGTTTGCGGCTTTGTCGATGCTGAACATGCCCTTGATCCGGTTTACGCGCGCAAGCTTGGCGTTAGTCTGGAGGATCTTATCTTCTCCCAGCCCGATAGCGGCGAACAGGCGCTGGAGATTACGGACACGCTGATCCGTTCAGGTGCGATGGATGTGATTGTAATCGACTCCGTGGCGGCGCTGACGCCGAAAGCGGAAATCGAAGGCGAGATGGGCGATGTTCTCCCGGGCATGCAGGCGCGTTTGATGAGTCAGGCGCTGCGCAAGCTGACGGGCTCGATTTCAAAATCGCGCACCATCGTCATCTTCATCAATCAGATCCGCATGAAGATCGGCGTCATGTTCGGCAATCCGGAGACGACGACAGGCGGTAATGCGCTCAAATTCTATTCCTCCGTGCGTCTCGATATTCGCCGTATCGGCCAGATTAAGGAACGTGACGAAGTTGTCGGGAATCAGACCCGGGTTAAAGTCGTCAAAAATAAGATTGCGCCGCCCTTCAAGCAGATCGAATTTGATATTACGTATGGAGAAGGCGTTTCAAAGCAGGGTGAGATCCTTGATCTCGGCGTCAAAGCCGGCGTCGTTGAAAAAGCGGGCTCCTGGTTTTCCTTCGATGGGCAGCGCGTTGGCCAGGGACGTGAAAACGCGAAATTGTTTCTGAAGAGCAATCCAGAGATTTCTCAAAAAATCGAACGCGCCATCAGGCAAAATGCCGGTTTGATTGCTGAACGCATTCTTGGCGAAGTTGAGGAAGGTGGCGATGCCGTATCTCCTGATGAGGAAACCAATGTCGCGCCCCTGAAGCCGAAAAAGACCGGCTAGTGGATCGATCCAAACGAAGGCTAC
>CAZMAC010000498.1:0-2733 GCA_964564085.1 uncultured Hyphomicrobiaceae bacterium | reverse complement strand
ATAGGCGTGGAACTGCCAGTCAGACTGTGCAACGCCCATTGTCTGGTCGCCGGCTTTAATCGCGTTGATGTTCGCGATGGAGCCGCCCGTCGAAGGCGCGGTGCATTTGATGTTGGTTTCGGCGGTTGTGCGGTTGACGAGCGCACAGATTGATTGTCCGACCACGTAATATACGCCGGTCTGTCCGCCGGTGCCGATTGTTATGAATTTCTCTTGGGCCGAAGCTGGAGATGCGGCGGCAAGGGCCAGCGCTGCAACTCCAGCAATCGTTGCTATCTTCATGATATTGTTTCCTCTTTATGACGGAGTAAGTCCTCATACTCAGATAACCTACACAGGCTGGGCGCAAGTTTGAACCGTTTTTACGTATATTTCGGAAATTTCTTTGCGCGGGTTTACTGGGCGACAGTCAATGAGGATATGGATTGACGTAACCGCTCCGTGAAAGCTCTATTCTATTTTTCATGACAAGTGTTGGCCCCTGAACAGATCGCAAAAATTATTGTCTTGCCGTTAACCTCATTTCGATAAGCCGACCGAAAGGCTCTATTTTAGTGATTGTGGTGACACTCCGTTAGGACGCGTTTCCCTAAACTGCACGCATGAGTAGTAAAGGGTATGCGTATGATTGAAGGCATCTCAGGCGGAGTATCAGGGCAAGCGGCCGCGGAGCAGCGTCTGCAAGCCTCAGCGAGCAACATCGCCAATATCGACTCCCGTGGCGCCTTGCCACTCGGCGGAGAAGTGAGCGGCTCTGAAGCGGAGCCGCAAGCCTACCAGCCGGTTGCCGTCGAGCAGAGCAGCAGTGCAGAGGGCGGCACGGTTACGACCGAGCGCGACGTCAGACCGCCTTACATTCCTGTCTTCGATACGACATCGCGTCTGGCTAGTGAAGATGGCCTTGTCGCCAGACCGAATGTCGATGTCGCTCAGGAAACGACGGAGCAGGTTGATGCGAGCCGCCAGTTCGAAGCTAATCAGCGTACGGTGGAGTCGATCTCCGACCTCGTGCGCAAACTTTACGATTTGCCGGAATAAGCGGTCGGTTTGATCAAGACGTTCGTTTTCCGATTACATGAAGGGTTTCGGATGCGGGCCGATGAGATGCACTTCCTCAGGTTGGGCCGTCTCGGCGTGCGAAAGTCTCTCAAGGACCAACCCGCGGGAAACGGACGCTGAGCTCAGTCGAGGCTATGGAGATTTGGTGTTTTCCGGTGCGGGTCTGAACGCTGATGGTGCTCGTGGCGGGATTGATTTGATAGCAAGACGCCGAAGCGGACGCCCAGAAACGGATCATTCTCACGGGTTGGCGTTGCTGCGCTTGGGCGTTTGGTTGCCTCCAAAAGGGCGCGTATTCTGGCGAGGTTCCCGGCGCGGCTGCCATTGGCAAACAGCGCGTAGTGCCGGATACGGTGCAAACCTTTCGGCAGAACATGCATCAGAAAGCGCCGGATGAACTCGCCCGTTGCGAGCGTCATGGTTTTGAAGCGCTCGCAACCTGCGTGTAAAGCGCTGTCGTCTTCAACTCTGCATGTCCCAGCAGAACCTGGATCACGCGAATGTCGATGTTCTGCTCCAGAAGATGCGTGGCAAAGCTATGCCGCGTCCAACAGCCGGGCAACTTCCTCCTCGCTCAAAATAACCGGCAATTTGTGTGCCCGAGGCGCCACGCTCAGATAGCGGGCCAGCTCCGGACGATCTACGGTGACGTTGAAGAAGAAGCGCAGTGCCGCCACCGAGCTGTTCATCGTCGGCGGCTGCACGCCGCTCTTGCTCTGATGGAGTTGGAAGCGCCGTAAATCGTCAGGCGTTGCGCTATCCGGCGAGCGGCCTAGAAACGCTGCAAAAGTTCTGACATGGCGAATGTAATCCTTGTGCACCTTCTCGGAAAAATTGCGCAGGCTCACATCCTCGATCATGCGCTGACGAAGAATGGTACCGGGCTGATCAGGTTGAGACGACATCAGATACTCCTTTCTCAAATTGAAGGTTGATGCGTCTTCAATGTTCAAGACAGAACGCCCGCTCCGTCATCTCTTATGTACTGCATGCACCCCGACCCTCTTTAAGCTGAAACGGTGAGGCTTGCGCCACTCCCGCGCGAGCGGGTTCGTCCTTGAGGCGAAAGCGGTCTTTGTTATCCGAGCGACGGGGACAAGATAAATCTTTTTCATCATCGATATGCCGACACGCCTAAATCATCAGGCAATCTGCTCATGCAGTTCAGCCACTTTTTCCACGGTATGCGCGACGAGCCCGCGTAACTATGGCACCGATAACCTCCGGCCCTTGGTTCGGCTTTGTCAAAGCGTGCGCGGTTCATACGCCAAATAGATCCCCTCTTAAATAGCCATCAAATTCCAAGCGCGCGATCTTTTTAATTACTCTTAGTCTGCATAGGGGTAGGGGGTGTCGGCATCATAATTTTCGCATTGTTCCGCTGTCCCCCCAAAAACTCTCATTTCTCAACGGAACGAACACTTGCCAAATCTGGAGATTTTGAGATGTTAGCGTGGCTGTTCAGCCGAGCCCGCGAGGCCTGAAATCATCGTAAATTTAGCACCTAAGAGCCAGCCAAGAAGGGAGCAAAAAATTGGCGAGATTCGCTTTGCAGCCTATACCCTGCCTATATTGAAAGGATGGAGAAATATGATTCTTTAGCTAAGTCATTGATTTTATTGGTGGAGCCAGGCGGGATCGAACCGCCGACCTCGTGAATGCCATTCACGCGCT
>CAZMAC010000497.1:0-2734 GCA_964564085.1 uncultured Hyphomicrobiaceae bacterium | reverse complement strand
CCTATCGATCCCAAAGCCGCTGACCGTCCCAAAAACCGAGACACTTCTGGATGAGAGCACCGACGCATATAAGCGCAGCCAGCCGAAATGGATCGGCGCTCGGGATCATGCCGTGTTGCTTTTGCTTTATGGATCAGGGCTCCGTATTTCCGAGGCGCTTGGCATTACCCGCCGCGATGCCCCGCACCCGCCGCGCGATATTCTGCGCGTGAAGGGCAAGGGCGGAAAAGAGCGGCTGGTGCCTGTTCTTCCGGCGATCCAGCGATCGGTTGAGCGTTATTTGGCATGTGTGCCGTACCCATTGCCGCCAGACGGACCGCTTTTCATCGGCGCGAAAGGCGGCAAGCTGTCACCGCGCATTCTGCAGTTGCTGATCGCCCGGATGCGCGATTCGCTCGGTTTGCCTGCCACTGCCACACCCCACGCACTGCGGCACTCATTCGCAACGCATCTTTTAGGCAATGGCGCAGATCTGCGCTCGATCCAGGAATTGCTTGGGCATGCGAGCCTGTCCACCACTCAGATTTACACGGAAGTCGATCGCAAAACGTTGCTCAAGAATTACGACTGCGCTCATCCCCGCGCGAGGGTTGAGCCGGGAAAATCTGGAGCGCCATAGTCAATCGCAGAGCAATTGATAAGGAAAGCTACTCGTCGGCTTCGCTTTCGCGAAGCAATGCTTTTCTTGATCCCGCTTTACATACCGTTGAACACCGTTCCCAGCCATAAAAGGACAAAGGCGATCGAGAGGACCTCGAAGCCATGTCCGGCAACGATTGGCGATATAACGGGAATGGAGACGCCTGCGTAATTCATCAAAATCACGACGACGGCGAGGATGGTGGAAATAAGCCAAACAGCGAAAGTCGGTCTCGATAGCATTTTTGCCCCCTTCTATCGATAGATCGAACGTCAGACTCGGACCAAACTGTAAATCTCCTACCCCAGATCAATGCGAGCGGGATCGTGTACCCAGAAACCTACACTCAAAGCCCTTACTGCGCGGGACCGTCTTTTTGATCCAGCTTAAGAATCAATAATTACCATAAAAGTTCTATCAATTCTCCAGCTTTGGTCTCGTAACCGCGTCGGCATTATCGGATGAACCAGCCTGATTTTCCGTATCGTCCGGTGCTGACTGCTCTACAGCCGCATCCGCTACCCCAAGATTGACACCGCAGGGGTCGTAATGACCGGTAAATCGTCATAGGTGACACGTTTGTCGGGCGGCAAGGCAGTCTGCTGTGTCATGCGGTACCAAACGAAGACTGCGATGACGACATGGATACACGCCGTATACAGAAAAAGGGTGCCATGGCCGAATTGCTCCTTGAGCATTGACGCTATAACCGGTCCAAATCCGGCATGAGCCCGTCTCAGGTATTAGCGGTGCCTTGCAGCTCTTGTCTGATAACGCTGCATGCAAACGCCGAATTTTTTTGGTGATTGAGGCGAGCGTTATGGTCAACGAGATCCCTGTGCTGCATGCACAGAAAAACAGCCATACCGCCATCGATAATTGTCGGTGCCCCTTAAATCTGCAACAGTCTGGACTGCGGTCGTCTATGGTCATTCACCGCTATGGGGAACTGACTGTTATTGACCAACAATCATCTCCTTAATATTCACCATGATTTCAGCGAAAGCTTGCGTATTATGGCTATGCTCTTACGTCAACGTCTCGGTAATAAGTAAAAAAATATTATTATGATAAAGAGTTAAGGTTGTCGCTTAGATTGGAAGGTATTTATGTCTGAGAAAGTTGTTCTTTTAATTGGTACGAAAAAAGGTGCTTTCATCATGGAAAGTACTCAGGAAAGACGCTCATGGCAATTGCGCGGTCCCTTTTGCGCGGCATGGCCGATCAATCACGTCATCGCTGATCCCGAAAGCAAGACGATCTATGCGGGCGGGGGCAATGAGTGGTTCGGCCCCGCCGTCTGGAAATCTTCCGATCTCGGCGAGAGCTGGAGCCATTCAAGCGAAGGCCTGGCCTATGAAGAGGGGGAGGAACCTGTTAAGTCGGTCTGGAGCTTGGCGCCCGATCACGGTCGGCTCTACGCTGGCGTCGAACCCGCCGGACTTTTTTCCAGCGAGGACTGCGGACAATCCTGGCAGCATGTCCGGGGTTTGCGCAATCATCCCACAAGAACGGAATGGATGCCGGGCGGCGGCGGGCTGATTTTACACTCCATCGTGCCCCACCCGCAGGACGAGCGGCAGATCTGGGTTGCCATATCGACAGCCGGCGTCTTCTATTCCGCCGATGGCGGCGAAAACTGGCAGCCGAGAAACCGCGGCACACGTATGGACTACGCCCCCGAAGATCAGAGATACCCAGAATTTGGGCAATGCGTGCACTGCCTGGTGAATGCGGCGGGCATGCCGGATCGCCTCTATCAGCAAAATCATTGCGGCATGTACCGGAGCGAAGATGGCGGCCAGTCCTGGGAAAGCATCGAAGCCGGGCTGCCATCGACGTTCGGTTTTCCTGCCGTGGCTCATCCAGGAGATCCGGACACGCTGTACTTGCTGCCGCTGAATGGTGACTCGATTGGGCGCTATGTGCCGGATGGGCGTGCGGCGGTCTGGCGGACAAAGGATAAGGGAGCCAGCTGGACGGCATTGCGCGAGGGCCTGCCACAGGAAAACGCATTTTTCGGTGTCCTGCGCCAGGCGATGACGGCAGATACGCTGGAGCCTGCGAGTATCTATTTCGGCACGAATACAGGCC
>CAZMAC010000496.1:0-2735 GCA_964564085.1 uncultured Hyphomicrobiaceae bacterium | reverse complement strand
CAGCCTGCAGAAAATAGCACGCTGTTTGCAATCGATGCGCTATGGACGCGCTACCAAAATTTTGGCAAAGTTTAGTCGCTTAGTTGCATGATTGCCGCTCGGCCTTTATGGCGGACGGATGGGGTTAGCCAATGGGCACTGCAGACAATATAACAATCAGAAATAAACTGATTTTTGTTCCGGAACCATTCATACGGACAAGCGTCATGCTACGCTTTCTGCACCGGTAGGTGACATGACATGCTTCCAACCAGCGCAGCAATGGCTTAATACTGATTCTCTGAAAAGAGCCAGCAGCGCTTAAGAGCAGACGGACCATAGCAATTTAAGCTAGCGGGTAGCGACTTATTGCCGATATTGGGTATCAGGCTCCAGAAAGATTTTAGGATGACTGGAAAAGTTCAGCTTATATTCCGATCCTATGAGCATAAAATATCGTAAGAACCCGTTCAAAATTTTCATTCGCTGATATAAGCAGGAAAGCAGGAACTAGTATCAGCGTCGAAGAATTGACGTTGGCGATGCTTAAAGGGACTGAGTTAGGGGCGTCTTAAAATGGACAACGACGAAAAATCGACCTCTCGCGATCACGAGACCCCTCCTGAAGACGAGACCCGGGGAAAAGGTTGCTCGAACAATGAAAATGACGACCTCCCCTATGAAGACCTTATGTCAGAGGAAAATTCTGACAACAGCGCGGGCAGCCCAAGCAATACAATTGCGTTCCCTTCCGCATCTGAACAAGACGATCATCTGCCACTCGAGGCAGAGCTTGGCATGCCCAATTTCGGTTTACCTGAGGGCTATAGCAACGAGCCGCAAGAAGAAGCATCTAAATCTTCGGACGGGTTTACGGCTGCGAAAGCGGGCCTCGACAAGCCGCTGAATGATGGGACGGGCTGGGAAAACATCAGTAGCATCGCGAAGCCTTCCATATATGCAGCTTTTGAGAGCCAATCAGCACAGCGAACATACGAGCTGGAAGAAAAGCAGCCGGAGCGTAGCGAGGCGAAAGTTATGCCGTTTCCGGGCAGCGCTGTTTCGCGCGCCAGCGAGCCGGAACCGTCTGAGTTGTTACGTGGCGTTGCTGATTATGGCGGCGTGGATCTTTTTGGACCTCAGGGCGAAGAGACTGCGGAAGCTGTTCCAGATTTCGACCCATCCGCAGAGGACTCCATTGCCGACGCAGTCCAGTCAGCACTTAAGAATGTGTATGGCAGACGGCCCGACGATGATCGTGATGAAGAACCCGTTGATCCGGGAAGTTATACGGTTGCGGAGTCATTAAGACGCGCCGCCATTGCCGATGTAAGAGAACAGGGCTGGGTCGACAGCGCTCAGGGGTGGGACAATGAACACCCCGACAGCTATCATGGCTCACCTCGAAGAGCTGATGACTGGGATGCCAGACTCGATCCTTTGCCTGATTACCCTTACAGCAACAGGCAAGACCACCGGCATGAGCCCACTGTACTGAGCGAAGAAAGCTCGCTGCGCGACTATCACGAGTCCGGAGGCTATGCTCAAGATTGGCCCGACGACATAAATAGCGGAGCACGCCAGCCTCCCAGGGTTGACTTGAGGGAATACGGTCCGGCCTCATTCCGCGATCATCCTGATGAGCGCTATCCGGAACCAGGGGACGGCCGATTTGCGCGAGACGGGAACTACCGTGAAGTGCGGACTGGCGATGTCCCCGCTTGGGTCGCTCCGCCCTATAATCCCGGTGGAATGCCGAAGGGCCAGTATCCAGCACCTATTCCCGTACAGAATACTGAGAGTTTGGCGGCCAACAGCCCCGATAGCAGTCACCTGCTCGGCGCAGCAGGTCTGGGTCTCATAGGCGGTATCGCACTGGCCGGCGTTCTTGCCGTATTTGTTTTCAACTCTTTCGTTGAGGAAGGGATTGAGGATCAAGCCGGCGCAGCTCCGAAAGTCGTTGAAAGGCTTCAGGCGCCATCAGCAGCTGAAGCGACGCAAGCTGCGGTCAACGAACATCCGATCGTGGCAGAACAGCCAAGCTCCAATACCCAACTTGCAAATTTGCCTAATGAGACCGAAATCCCTCCGGTGAAACCGGCGCCACCCCAACCTGTATCTGCAAGCACCACCTCATCCGATGGGAAACTTTCGGTTGGCGACGCCGCGGGAAGACCAGGCGCCTCCGTTCCGCTGGACATTAAACTGTCCGATCCCGTCGACCGTGAGTCCACGCTTCTCAGTCTGAAGGGGCTGCCGGTTGAAGCCAGACTGTCGATCGGCATTGATGTTGGCGGCGGTCAATGGCTCCTGCCGCCTTCGCAGCTCAATGACTTGACCGTCACAGCGCCTGAAGAGGTCTTGGGCGATTTCGATCTTGAGGTTCAGTTGCTTAAGGACGACGCGCAAACGCCGCTCTCTGAGCCCCTCGCCTTTAACTTAAGTCTGGGCGAGGAAGTGGAAAAGCCCCGCCCGGGTACGGGCTCCGTACCTTCGCAGAGTGCAGCGCTGTCTCCCACGAACGCCGATCAGGCTGCGCAACTCGCCGAAGTCTCGGAGGAAACGCCTGAAATTCAGACCGATTTCCTGACTCAGATGCTGATTCAGGATGGCAACAAACTCATGCGCGGCGGCGATATTTTGAATGCAAGGCGGCTTTACGAGCAAGCGGCGGCGAATGGCAATCCTGAGGCCGCACTAGCGATGGGCCGGTCCTACGATCCCAGCTACTTCGAGAAACTTCCGGTGAAAACCGG
>CAZMAC010000495.1:0-2736 GCA_964564085.1 uncultured Hyphomicrobiaceae bacterium | reverse complement strand
AAAAGGCGCAGCCGGAATATAGAGCCTGAACATCAGATAGCCGAGCCAGCCCATGACGAACATCACCGCGATGTCGAAAACAGAATTGTTGACGGCATAGACACCGAAAACGCAAAGAACGAGAACACTGGGAAACAGGAGCGACTTCGGCACATCGGCAATGAAGCGGAATAAACGGATCGCGAAGAATCCGAACACCAAGAGCAACGCTGAGCTGATCAGCAGTCCCATAAACAACGCATAGATGATATTCGCATTCTGAACGAACATCAGCGGTCCCGGTTGCAGACCGTGGATCATAAAGGCGCCAATGATGATGGCGGTAATCACATCGCCTGGCACGCCGAGCGCGAGCAGCGGGATAAGGGTTGCGCCCGCAACCCCGTTATTTCCGGCTTCCGAGGCAGCAACGCCTTCAAGCTCGCCTTTGCCAAAATTGTCTCGGTTTGGACTGTTCCGCCGCGCTTCACTGTAGGAGAGAAATGCGGCTGGCGCAGCGCCAATGCCCGGTATAGCTCCCAGGACAACGCCGATAACACCCCCGCGCGCAATACTCCGGAAACAGCGGCGATATTCTGCAAAGCTGGTGTGATCGCGTCCCAATTCGCGCACAGCGTCATGACCGTCGCGCGGGGCCCAGGCATAGGCAATGATCTCAGGAATGGCGAACAGGCCGATCAGGACAGCGATGAAATTCAGCCCGCCCATTAAATTGGGCTCACCGAACACAAAGCGGTTTGTGCCATAGACCAGATCGAGTCCGACCGTGGCAAGGAGAAGCCCCAGGCAAGCGGCAAGAACGCCCTTGATCAGGCTATCTCCGGAAACGCCGGCGATAATGGTCAAAGAAAAAACGATGAGGGTGAAAAATTCCGGCGGTCCGAAGCTCAACGCGAAGGCCGCCAGCCAGCCGGTAAAGACAATAAGGGCAAGATTTGAGATCAAATCGGCGGTGCAGGACGCATAAAGGGCCATATCCAGCGCTTTGCCCGCCTGCCCCTTTTCCGCCATCGGATAACCGTCGAGCACAGTGGCGCTTGAGGCAGGCGTGCCCGGTGTTTTGATGAGTATGGCCGGGATGGAGCCGCCAAAAATCCCGCCTTTGTAAACGCCGAGCAAAAACAGAATTCCGTGGATCGGCGTTAGGCTGAATGTGAATGGAAGCGCAAGCGCGACCGCCATCGTTGCCGACATCCCAGGAATAGCGCCTGCGACCATCCCGATCACAACGCCAATCGCCAGAGCGAGCAAACTCCCCCATTCAGCAACAAGCGCAAAGGCTCCGGCGGCATTATCCAAAAAGCTCATCGAGCCTCACAAGCTGGCCTTGAGGGATGGGAACACCAGCAATCTGGCTGAAAAAACTGTAAATGATCAGCGGGAGCAGGATCGCGGTCAGAACCGTGATAAGGGGGCGTCCAGCCCGGACCAACACGGTATAGGCCAGTAGGGCCAGGGCGGTGACGAGCGGCATACCCAAAATGGGCAAGGTTAGAAAGAGGGCCGCCATGAGGACGCCGACGCCTGCAATCCGAAACCAGGGAGCCTGCCCGCTCTCTGAGCCGTCTTCGACTTTCGTTTCGTCCCGACCGAGTATGAGTCCGCGCAGTAGCAGGATCCCGCCGATCACGATTAGTAAGACAGAAATGATATTGGGCCAGATCGTCGGCGAGAGAACGGCAATGCGAACATTGCCGGGGGATGTCACTCCGAAAGGAATGAGGACGAAAAGCATGAATAAACCGAATGCTATGACGCCCGCGCCAAGCCATAAATCTGTGGACAGTCTCGACATCAATGTGTCCGGCCCGGTATTGAGAGGAGCGGCACGAAAGCACCGCTCCTCAGGGAAGTTCAGCCTTCGATACGCATTCCGAGCTCATCCACCAGCTTACGGAATGTCTCATATTGCGTTTGGATGAATTTTTGTGACTCTTCCGGTGACATAAGCCGGATGATCGAGCCACGCTTGGTCATCTGACCGACGAACTCCTTGTCTTCGACAGCTTTGGCCAGCCATTCACGCCATTTGGCTGCAACCTCGTCCGGCAAACCTTTCGGTCCGGCAATGCCTGTCCAACCGACGAGTTGCTCAAGTTCGGGATGCCCAAGAGTGCGCGCTGTTGGGGCATCAAAGCCTTCAACGCCGCTTTCCGGTGTGGCCAGGATCGGGCGAAGCTGCTCGTTGGCGATAAAGCTGGCAAGGGCCGATGAGTTGGTGCAAATGAAATCTGCTGTGCCGGACAGAACGGCTGTTGCCGCTGCGCCGCCGCCTTTGAGCGGAATATGAACGACATCTTCGATCGGCTTTTCGATACCGAAGGATGAGACGACCATCGCCGCAGCAAGATGCAGAAGCGAGCCTACGCCTGACGAGCTGTATTTCACAGTCCCCGGGTTCGCCTTGATTTTTGCAATCAGATCCTCCATCGATTTGATGTCGGACGAAGCGGCAACGGCGCAGACAACGGGATTCAATTCGTAAACGCCAACAAAGACGAAATCGTCGAGCGTGTAGGGCAGGGTCGCTTTCATCGCCGGATTGACCGTGTGCGAACCAACGCGTGCGGCGAGCATGGTATAGCCGTCCGGATCCGCGTTTTTGACCGAGACCGAGCCGGTTGCGCCGCCTGCTCCGGTACGGTTCACCATCAGCACTGGCTGCGGTGAAATCGTGCCAAGCGGTTTGGAAAGTGTCCTGGCCGAGATGTCGGTCGCACCGCCAGCTCCGTAAGG
>CAZMAC010000494.1:0-2751 GCA_964564085.1 uncultured Hyphomicrobiaceae bacterium | reverse complement strand
AACGCAGAAAAGTTGAGCTATTTTGAACAGTTAGAGCAACTGTCCGCGTCCGTTTGGACGCGCATTGCTCTGGTGGAACGGCGAGTGCAAGGTCCATTACGGGCTGGCAGATACAGGATGGGATCGAATTAAGGTCCACCTGCGCCCCCTTTAGCGAAGAAATTGGACATAACTTATTTTCTCCATAGTTTTCTGTCTATAAAGCCAAAGCTACCTAGATGGGCTAATCGTAAGAAAGCGTTTACCTTTATCGGTTCTCATCCTTGTTTAATTTCGAAACACGGTGAGAGTGTTAAGTTGATCGTTTTCGAGACAACGCCTTACGGTAGTATCGCGCAACACAAGCGGATTGGGCAGGAATGAGCGTTCGCTTCGCAGAAAAAAAGCGAATTCTGGTTATCGGGTTTGCAGGTCTTTCGCTTCTCGCAGCGGCATCTTCGATCATATATTTCAGTATAGTGACGAAAGACGCGCGCTTTTCCAGCGGATATAGCACACCGATCCCGCGGCTCCCCGGACATCAGCCTCCCAAGGCGAACTTGGCTTCTGCGGCGGATCCTCTCTTCTCAGAAGACGGCAAAGAAGATCGGGCCGATTACGTTTCACGCCAGAGCCTGGCAACGGCTTCCACCAGCGCAACCACTTCAGACAGCAAGGGCGGGGATATTCAATTCGTTGCAGCCTCGCTGACCCCCGTCGATATGAGCCGCCCAGGCCCTACAAAAGCGGCTGGATACTTCCGTCAAGACGTGAACCGCTCTGCTAAGACGGATCGCCTCATAGAAACACTAAAGTCTCAGCCTGCCATCGCTAAGACGCTCGCCAATGACGCGACGAATGACGTGTCCGGCATTAGCGCTGCGCTTTTTATGGTTTCTCCGCCCCCGGTTACCTCTTCGGCTAGTGAGCAAAAACCAAAGGTCGCCCAAGCTGAGGCGAGTGGCTGGCCGTCAAGCAAAGCTTCCTGGGCTGATCTGATAAAACTTGCACGGGTTGGCAGCGGTGATGGCGAGAACAAAAAGCCCAGCATTTTCGGTGGATTGACAGAGGATGAATTCCGCGCTCGTGAATTCAGCTGTATGGCGACTGCGATCTACTTTGAGGCGCGCGGTGAGAGTGTCAAAGGCCAAACCGCTGTCGCGCAGGTTATCATGACGCGCGTGCGGAGCGACTATTATCCCAATACAATTTGCGGCGTTGTGTTTCAGGGACAATGGAATCGGAATGCCTGTCAGTTTTCCTTCGCTTGCGACGGGCGGGCCGATACACCGGGAAACAAGCGGCAATGGGAAACGGCTCTCAATGTCGCGAAAAAAGTTATCTCCGGCCAAGTGTATCTAAAGGAAATCGGCGAAGCGACGCATTACCATGCGACCTATGTTTCACCGCGCTGGCGAAAACTAATGAAGCGGGTCCGAAGAATTGGCGTACATATCTTTTACAAAGCAGATTTTGTGCAGCCACTTGTTGCAAGTGCCGACTTCAAGCAGTTATAGCATCTCCCCTTCCGCTGCAATTGCATGGTTCACAGTGCCGCAACCATGACTTTGCGTTTGGGCACATGCCAAATGTGTTTTAACATCAAATGCTATTATTGTTGGATGCTGACCTGACTTACCTCAATGCCTGAATTGATCAAGATACTCCTTCGGAATGCCGCGATCGGCTTTGCAATTGCGGCGATCTTTGTCGCTTCATTGATTTTCGGTGATGTTGGCGGTCTCGGTTCGCTTATCGCCACTTCCGATGCCGGGCTTGGCGCGGCTTTATTGCTGTTCTTTCTTTTGGGACTGACCTTTGGGAGCGCGCAAATCGGATTTGCGATTATGCTTGAAAGGTCAGATGGAAATGGAAGGAAGGGCGGCTCGAAATATCTTGCCCGCCGCAAGCTTCTATTTCAGCCAGTACGTATCGCTGTCAAGGATTGATCGAGCTGGCGTCCAGCTACAAAAACTGAATTTGGAATGGCTTAAAAAGCGTACGCGTCTGTCAGAGCCAGGCACATTGCCCGTCATGTCCCCACATCGTTACGCATATCGCCAAATTATATAAAAACTGTCCTGCCGGCACATTATAGCTTTGAAGCGCGATCCAGATCCCGATAAATACGCCGCCCGAAAGTATCAGAGATGGCAAATACCAGCTTCGCGTCATATAGACCGTACGGGCTATATCCCTGGTCAGCTCGGTATTCAATGGCGTTGCTTCATCTTCCGGGATTGACCCCACGGCCGTACCGGCTCCTGGCGTTAACGGCATAACCAGTGACGCGGCGCCGATCGTGAGAGCCGCGACGGTCGGAATCAGCGGCGTTAGCAACATGCCTATTACGAAAAGCCCCTCATCCCACGGTGACTGAACGGCCTGCGCCGCAGCGTTTCGCCAATCAAAGCTGTCTCGCCCGAAGACTGATAAGAGCGTATCGACCAGCTCCAGCCCGATCGGCAGCAGAACTGCCAGCAGAACAACAAACAGGATCGCTGCACAGATATCGACAAACAAAACACCGAAAACAAAAACAACGCCTAAGAAGCCGTCCGGTACGATTTCGATAAGTGAAAGGTTGTATCGGGTAACGGCCCAGGAAACCCAGTCGACCAAGGCGTTTAAGACAGGCAGCAGGACAAAGAACAGCATCAGAAAAAATGCGAAATCCTTCGCCAGTGTCAGTGCAATGCCCGTTACAAGAATCAGAGCAATGAGAAAAGCCCACACGCCCGCAAAAGCGAATGCGATCGCAAATGCGATGGC
>CAZMAC010000493.1:0-2769 GCA_964564085.1 uncultured Hyphomicrobiaceae bacterium | reverse complement strand
GCTCCTGAAGATTCCGCGCCGGATGCGCTTGCCTGTGATCTCGGCGAAAAAACGCTCGACCAGGTTCAGCCACGAGGACGACATCGGGATGAAATGCAGCTTGAAGCGCGGGTGTTTTGCGAGCCAGGCCTGAACCCTCCTTGGTCTTGTGGGTCGTATAGTTGTCTACGATCAGATGAAGGTCGAGATGCCTGGACACGGTTCGATCGATCGTCTTCAGGAAGCCGATGAACTCTCTCGGCCGGTGCCGAGGCAGGCATTCGCCGATGACCTCTCCGGTTTTCACATTCAGTGCCGCGAACAACGTCGTCACTCTGGGAGCGTGCTTTCAGCAGCACATTTGCCGCCGTTTCCGCGCCGCCGCTCACGGAAAAGCCGCGCGGTTTCTCCATGTCCGAGGCAAGTTTGCCAAGGAACTTGTTGCAGGACAGGCCAACGGAAACGGTGATCCGGAGTTCGGTTTCCACTGTTTTGGCAATCTCTGCCAGACGTGGCGCCGTGCCGCCGCTGTCCATCTCCTGAGCATCCGTCAGATCGAGATAGGCTTCATCCAAGGAGAGCGGCTCGATCACCTCTGTTACCGCCGGTGTTACCGCCAGGAAAATCTCCCGAATTTCTTCGCTGACGGCTTTGTATTTCGCCATATCCGGCTTCAGCACCACCGCCTGCGGGCAGGCGCGCAGGGCTTTGAACATCGGCATGGCCGAGTGCACCCCATAATGCCGCGCCAAATAGCACGCCGTGGTAACGACACCGCGTCCGCCCGGATGCCCGACGATCAGAGGCTGATCGGCAAGGTCGGGCCGGTCGCGCTTTTCGACCGAGGCATAAAACGCATCGCAGTCAATATGAGCGATGGTCAGATCATGCAGTTCGGAATGGCTGGCCAGGCGTTCTTCGCCGCATTCCGGATATGTCCCGGAAACCGGCTTAACAAATTGGCAGCAATCGCGGCAAAGCGTCGGTATCATGGCGAGGTCGTGTGGTATTTGGAAAATGGGGCAGCGCAAAGCCGCAAAGGATCATACACTTGTATAATCGGGTATTCTAAGCGAAACGCGGATTTGGGATGGGACATGAGCGAAACGAATCACAGCGTCCAACATAAAACGGTGGCAGAGCTGGCGCGCGAACTGGCGCAGGGTGTGACGAGCGCTGAAAGCCTTGCCGCCACATGCCTTGAGCGAATCGCCGATCCGGCAGGAGAGGGCGCCCGCGCTTTCATCGACGTGCACCGCGACAAGGCGCTCGATCAGGCGCGCGCCAGCGACATGATGCGACGGCACGGCGTATCGCCATCCCCACTTGCCGGGCTCCCGGTTTCGATCAAGGACTTGTTCGACGTGGCGGGCGAGGTGACGCGCGCAGCCTCGACGATCCTTGCGAGCAGCTCCCCGGCACAGCGCGACGCCCCCGTCATTGCCAGATTGCGCGCGGCCGGCGCAGTCTTCATCGGGCGCACCAACATGACCGAATTCGCCTATTCCGGCGTCGGCATCAACCCGCATTACGGCACGCCCGCCAGCCCTTGGGACCGCGAAACGGGGCGCATTCCGGGCGGCTCGACCTCGGGCGGGGCGGTCTCGGTTGCCGATGGCATGGCCGCGCTCGCGATCGGCAGCGATACGGGCGGCTCCTGCCGCATCCCGGCTGCGCTTTGCGGCATTGTCGGCTTCAAGCCGACGGCGGCGCGCATTCCGCGGACGGGCGTTTTCCCGCTCTCCAAATCCTTCGACAGTATCGGCGCGCTCGGGAACAGTGTTGCCTGTGTGGCGTTGGCCGATGCGCTCATGGCGGATGAGCCGTATGAGCCGCCGATTGCGGGCACGGCGAAACATTTGCGGCTCGCCATACCGCGAACGCTGGTTTTTGACGGCATCGAAGAGCCCGTGTCGAAGGCGTTCGAGGCGGCGGTGAAAATTTTGCGCGATTCGGATGCGCAGATTGAGGAAATCCCGCTTGAGGCGCTTGGTGAAGTTCCCGTTTTGCTCGACAAGGGCGGGATGCTCGCCGTCGAAGCGCTCGCCGTTCACCGGGATCGGATCGCCACACATAGCAAAGACTACGATCCGCGGGTGCGCGACCGTATTCTCCTGGGCGGCGATCTTTCCGGCGCCGATTATGTGCAGCTCGTGGACAAGCGCGCCGATCTCATCGCGCGGGTAACGCGAACTGTTGCGCCTTATGACGCGTTGATCCTGCCGACCGTGCCGGTCGTCGCGCCGCCCTTCAGCGCCTTTGCCGCCGATGACGAGTATATCCGCCTCAACCGGCTGCTGCTGCGCAATTCGAACTGCTTCAACATGCTGGATGGCTGCGCCATTTCGCTGCCCTGCCACCGTCCCGGCGAGGCTTCGGTCGGCCTGATGCTGGCGGCCATGGGCGGGCAGGATAAAAAGCTGCTCGACATCGCCGCCACGGTGGAGACGGCCCTTGCGCCGTTGCGCGCTGCGTAGAGTACGGGTACGGCCTGCATGCAGCACCAAACCCCTCGCTGGACCGCCATTTCGTCATCCCGGACCCCGGTTCAAGCCCGGGGCAGGCGGCCGTAGGCCGAGCCGGGAACCACTCCTGCTATCAATGAACGCTGTACCGAGTTGTTATGCGAGTAGGCCCCGGCTCGGCGCTTCGCTTGGCCGGGGCGACGTATGTGCATATTTCTCTCTCCACGCTTCCAACACCAAACCCCTCGCTGGACCGCCATCCACGAGGCTTTATTTGCCTGGGCATCATCTTTACGGCAAAACCGCAAGGGCACTTTTGCCGGAT
>CAZMAC010000492.1:0-2773 GCA_964564085.1 uncultured Hyphomicrobiaceae bacterium | reverse complement strand
TATCGATGTGGACGGGGTGGCGACCAAAGCGCTCGTTCACTTCGACCGTAGCGGCCTTGCCTATACCATGGACCGTGAAACGGGCGAAGTGCTGGTCGCGGAGAAATACGATCCGGTTGTGAATTGGACGACCGGCGTCGATATGGACGAAAACTCCGACACCTATGGCCGTCCAGCCGTTGTGTCCGAATTTTCGACGGCGCAAAATGGTGAAGACGTCAACACCAAAGGCATTTGCCCGGCAGCTCTGGGGACGAAGGATCAGAAGCATGCGGCTTACTCGCCGAAGACCATGCTGTTCTATGTTCCAAGTAACCATGTCTGCATGGACTATGAGCCTTTCCGTGTGTCCTACACGGCCGGTCAGCCTTATGTCGGGGCAACGCTCTCCATGTATCCAGCCCCTGACAGTCATGGCGGTATGGGTAACTTTATCGCCTGGGATGCTGATAAAGGTGAAATCGTCTGGTCGATACCCGAGCAGTTCTCGGTATGGTCGGGCGCTCTCGCGACGGCTGGCGATATCGTCTTCTATGGCACGCTCGAAGGCTATCTGAAGGCCGTTGATAAGGCGACGGGCAAGGAGCTTTACAAGTTCAAGACCCCGTCAGGCATTATCGGCAATGTGATGACCTATACGCATGACGGAAAGCAGTATGTCGCAGTACTGTCCGGCGTCGGCGGCTGGGCCGGTATCGGCCTGGCGGCCGGCCTGACGGACCCGCAAGCCGGTCTGGGTGCCGTGGGCGGCTATGCTGGCCTGAAGAAATACACCTCACTTGGCGGTGCATTGACAGTCTTTACGCTGCCATAAACGAGTCATGAGATCGAAACGATCTCGATGAACTGGTCTGGCGATCCTTTAAGGGTTGCCAGACCTCTTTGTTATCGGTGCACAGACATTTGCGCTCCAGACGCTGCCGTGCCGCCACAATGCTTTAAAATCATGAATACGCTGGAGGAAGCTTTTGATCAGCCTGCGATCAGTCATCACATTATCGGCGCTTGCTGTGATGTCTTTTACAGTCATCAGCGCGCCAATGGCAGCCACTTCGAAGGGGCCGGCTGTCTCGGAGGAAGACGGAAAATACTTCGATAAGGACGGCGACCCGACTTACAACGTCAAGGAAGACGGTACGGTTGACTGGTACACCTATAGCGGTTTCCGGCGCTACCATTCCGAATGTCACGTCTGCCACGGTCCTGACGGCGAAGGCAGCACCTATGCGCCTCCTTTGAGAGCGTCGATGGAAACCATGACATTCGGCAAGTTTCTCGAAGTCGTGGCGACCGGAATTAAGAAGGTGAGCGCATCCGAGACAAGCGTGATGCCTGCATTCGGCGATAATGTAAACGTCACCTGCTTCGTTGAGGACATTTACGTCTATCTGAAAGCACGCGCTGACGGCGCCGTGCCTCGCGGACGTCCGCCAAAACGGGAAGATAAACCGCAAGCTGCTAGAGACTATGAAGATTCATGTCTGAAATAGATCCAATCCTCTGGATAAGGAGTCTGACGGTGTCGGCAGTCACGGCCGCGCTTCTTCTGTCCGGTCAAATGCAAAGCGCCGCCGCTCAGACGTCCGATCTTGTGGTTCGAAGCGAGTTGCGGGTATGCGCCGATCCCGCCAACATGCCGTTCTCAAATCAAAAGCAGGAAGGTTTTGAAAACAAAATCGCTGACGTCATCGGCAAGGCGCTGAAGATCCCCGTAACCTATTACTGGTTTCCGCAATCGACCGGCTTCATCCGCCGAACGTTGCGCGACAAACACTGCGATGTCGTGATCGGCTATGCCCAGGGCCACGAGCTGGTTCAGAACACCAACCACTATTACAGCTCCGCCTATGTGCTGGTGACTCGGGCCAACAGCGATCTGGCCGACGTCGAAAACTTGAGCGATCCGAAGCTGAAGGGCAAGAAGATCGGCGTGGTTGCGGGCACACCGCCAGCCACAAATCTTGCCGTCAATGGCTTGATGGGGAGCGTGCGACCCTTTCACCTGAATGTGGATCGCCGGTTTTATTCGCCTACGGAAGACATGGTCAAACAGATCGCTAACAAGGAACTTGACGCCGGGCTTCTCTGGGGACCGATTGGCGGCTATTACGCCAAGCAAAGCGCCGAGAAGCTGAAGGTTACGCCGCTCCTGAAGGAAAAAAATGGTCCGCGCATGGTCTACCGGATCACGATGGGCGTGCGTCCAGTGGAGCAGGATTGGAAACGCCAGCTCAACCGGCTGATCCGCAAGCATCAGGACGAAATCGACGCCATTTTGCGCGACTATGGCGTTCCATTATTTGATAAGTGACAAGTCGCGATTTGGTGATGGGCGAAGCGTGGCTTGCAAATTCTCTTTGCCTGACTTTCCCGCTACGATCATTGCCACTGTCTTTATTGCCGCCGCCACATTCTCCTTTGTGGAAGCGGCAAATTCTGAAACGCCCGCAAAGACCGCGAGCCACGATAAAAGCCAAGCGCTACCCGAAGAGCCACCCGGCTATCGCAAAGACGATTACAGAACACCGACGCCAGCCCACCTGACGGGGGCGACCACTGTGTCGGATGATGAGGCGATGGCGCTTTGGCAATCAAAGCGCGCATTGTTTATCGATGTCATGCCGCGCCCTGAACGCCCGCCAGATCTGCCCGCGGGCACACTGTGGCGTCAGCCGAAGCGGGACAATATTCCCGGAAGCTATTGGCTGCCCAATACGGGTTACGGCGTTCTCAACGCAAAGGTTGAAGCTTATTACCGCAATAATCTCAAACG
>CAZMAC010000491.1:0-2774 GCA_964564085.1 uncultured Hyphomicrobiaceae bacterium | reverse complement strand
ACGGACGGTCTAAGCGGGGGCAAATTCTCAAATGCAGCTTCGCTTGCAGACACAGTCGCGAGACATTGGTCTGAAGATGCGCGTTTTCCAGCGGACCCACAGCCTTATGTCGTCTGTACTGGCGGTGAGCCGCTTCTTCAGCTTGATACGGCCCTCATCGATGCGCTTCACGAGCGGAACTTCGAAATTGCGATTGAGACAAACGGTACGATTGCTGCACCGCCTGGCATCGATTGGATTTGCGTTAGCCCGAAATCAAGCGCACGTCTCTTGCAACGCTCAGGCGATGAACTGAAATTTGTTTATCCTCAGCACGATTCTGATCCGCTAGCCTTTGAAGACCTCGCATTCTGTCACTTTTTCATTCAGCCTATGGATGGGCCTGCGCTGAAAAATAACATTGCTAGCAGCGTGGCTTTTTGCCGGATGCACCCGCGCTGGCGTTTATCGCTTCAAATGCATAAACTTGCTGGCATTCCCTAAACTGCATATATGCAATTGACATTTGTTGCCGCGCCTGAATGTAAAGTCTGTCTTTCCGCCGCCGTATTAAAGGTGAATGCGGGGTTGGGAATTGCAGCTCTTATGGCAATTAAGGCTCCCTGGAATACCATTTTCGACCGATGCTGATTTACAAAGAGTTCACCTTTGAAGCCGCGCATTTTCTGCCGTCTGCGCCGCCGGGACATCCGAATGCGCGCATTCATGGTCATTCTTTTCATGTGCGTGTGACCATTAAAGGGGAACCAAATCCGGAGACAGGCCTCGTGCTCCATTTCGATGATCTGGAAGCCGCGATTAACGAAGTCCGGACAGTTTTGGATCATCAATTTCTCAATGAGATTGAGACCATCGGTGCGCCAACACTCGAAAATATCACAGTCTGGATTTGGAATCGCATCGAGCCGCATGTGTCCGGATTATATGAGGTTCACATTTCACGCCCCTCGTGCCATGAAGGGTGTGTTTACCGGGGGCGGCAGACGTGATGAGTGAAAGCACCGGCGAGGCAAATGACGAAACTGGCGTGACGCAGCTAGGCCGAACATCGCCTATGCCTTCCTCGCCGGACGAGGCCAGGCTTGAGAAAGTCGCCAACCCGCATCCTGGCACCGATTACCTCGTCCGCTTCACCTGTCCAGAGTTCACCTCGCTCTGCCCGATAACAGGCCAGCCCGACTTTGCGCATTTGGTGATCGCCTATGTCCCGGACGACTTCATTGTCGAGTCTAAATCGCTAAAATTCTATTTGGGATCGTTTCGCAATCACGGCGCATTCCATGAAGCCTGTACGCTTGCAATTGCCAAGCGGCTTGTCGCGGTCCTGAAACCGAAATGGCTTCGTATCGGCGGCTATTGGTATCCGCGTGGCGGCATACCCATCGATGTTTTTTGGCAAACAGGTGAGCCGCCAGCAAACCTTTGGTTACCCGATCAGAATGTTCAGTCTTATCGGGGCCGAGGGTGAGAGATGGTGATATGAAAAGCCTCATCATCACAAATGGTGACTCTGCCGCTGAGCGTATGAAGGAAGCGCGGATCAATGGCGAAATCCTGTGCTGGCGGGATATCTTGCATGAAGGTCCGGTTCCGGCCACTGAAACCTTGGAAGACCTGTCGGACATTCGCGTGGATTTTCTCGGCGGCGGCGGCTGGGGAGACCCTTCCGAAATTCATAATTCTTTCGCAGAGCGCGATGCAAAGATGCATGCGCTTTCAGACTATTCTGACATCACGCTATGGTTCGAGCATGATTTATATGATCAGCTTCAGCTTTTGCAGATCCTCGATTTTCTAAGCGACAAGTCTTCGCTTCACTCGCGCATATCACTCATCCAGGCTGGCAGCTTCATTGGCAAAGAAACGCCTTCGCGGTTGAAAACACATCTCAAGCTCAAGAAGCCGGTATCAGAGCTGCAATACAGCCTAGCACAAGCTGCGTGGACGGCCTTTCGCAAGGAAACACCCGTCAATTGGACTACACTATTGCAGTACGATACATCGGCCCTGCCCTTTTTGCGGCCAGCTATTTTGCGCCATATGGAAGAATACCCTGCTCCCGGCACGGGATTAACGCGCACCGAGACATTCATTATGGAGATGATCTATACGGGCACCTGCACACCTGTTGCTATCTTCCACTTATTTGAGGAAGAAGAGGAAGCGCCGTTTATGGGTGACTGGAGCTTCTGGCGCATTCTCGATGCTCTGGCTCAGGGAGCGGCACCATTTATCACCGGTCTGCGTGTACCCGCCTTTTCACCCTTCCTGAATGACGAGCAGCGAGCGGCCTATATCAACAGTGAACTCAAATTGACCGGGCTGGGCGTGACAGCGCTTACCGGCAAGAAAGACGCCATCGAATTCCGTCGCCTCGACCGTTGGATTGGAGGGACGCATTTGACCAATACGAGCTGTTGGCGATGGGATGCATCGAAACGGCAATTACACGCGCCGTAAGTCCGACCTTTTGGTTGAGGCGGTAAAATCAACGAAGACGCGTTTGTCTCGCAATATCACACCTGGCGTTGCTGCTTTGCCAATTCATCAAAGGCCTTGAGATCTCGTATTAGTTGCTCAAATTCGTGAAGCGGGATCATATTCGGTCCGTCCGATAGCGCGGCATCGGGATCGGTGTGTGTCTCAATAAAAACCGCAGCGACACCGACTGCGACTGCGGCTCGGGCGAGGATGGGTACGAAGCGGCGTTCTCCACCACTTGATGTCCCCTGCCCGCCGGGCTGCTGGACCGAATGCGTCGCATCGAAAACGAT
>CAZMAC010000490.1:0-2776 GCA_964564085.1 uncultured Hyphomicrobiaceae bacterium | reverse complement strand
ACTGTGTCTCTACAGGGGACCGCGCCAAGCAGGCGCAAAAATTTTCCGGTGAATGCGTCAGCGCCCTAGCTCTTTGTTTATGCATCAATTTTACCAAACTCCGGCGTAGCCTTCGTTTGGATCGATGCACTTGTAAAGGTTCCGCGAATGACGATCACCCGGCCGCATCTACATCGACGCCTTTTTTGGGTGATGCTAATTCTGATTGCTTCGCTCATATGGACTAAGCCCAATTACGCAAATGATACTCTCAAGCATGAGAATGGGCTGATAAGCATATTACCGGCAGGCTATGAAGCCCGTCCCAGACTGGCCGGATTTTTCTTCAGCCAAAAAGGCTCATTACGCTATAATCGGACAATTAGCGTCACTCGCGCTGCCGTTAAGCCGTCCATGAAGCCCGGTGAGGGAGAGGTCACGTCGAGCGGGCGCCGTTATTTGATACAGAGTCTTGGAGGCGGCTCCGGCGGAATTGAGTACAGGCTTACGGCCTGGAAAAAGGTGTCGGACGGATGGATTGTGGTAGAGGCGTATGATCAGGTCGAAATTTTTTCGCCGGACTTCGATCTTGCCTGGAGCGTTTTAAGGCAGGCACGCGTCGATCAACGAAAAGAATGAGGTAAAGGAAGGCGGTAAACGCCAGCCATGCACTTGCGGGACACGATAGACAGGATCTTATCGGCCGGAACGGAAGGCTATTCGCAAGAAGCACGGCGCAGGCTTTCAGTCGTCAATCTGATCGGCTATCTGATCATTCTTGCCTCGCTCAACTATGTCGCGATCTACGCGACTTTCGGCTATCAGGCCTATTGGACGCTGATCGTCGTCAATCTGGTGCTATCCGGTCTTGCTAGCCTGGTTCCCTTCCTGCATCGCTTCGGTGAGAATGTGGCCGGGCTTTATATCGTTGCCTTCGAATATATCGGCCTTTTCTATCTGACAGCGCTGCTCGGTCAGGACTCAGGCATCCAGATGAACTATCTGATCGCCGCCGCCGTGCCCTTTCTCGCCTTCGACCGAAGGAAGCCTGCGCTTATTTTCGGCATTATCGGCGTCGGTCTGGTGCTGCACCTTGCCGCGAGATTTGCGCTTCCCCTCGATCGGGCTATGATTCAAGCGGACGAAATCCTGCTGGCGAATATCTACGTCATGACCGCCGTGACCGCCTTCGGTCTGATTGCGGCCATCGTTTACTATGCCCTCCTGTTAAAGGATCGCGCTGAAGCTCGAACCGAAGAGCTGCTGCGCAATATTCTGCCTGTTTCGATTGCAGAGCGGCTGAAAGCAAATCCGACCGCCAATATCGCCGAAAACTATGACCAGGCGGCCGTTTTGTTCGCGGATGCCGTCGGCTATACCTCGCTTTCCCATGAGATGGGTGCGGAACAGACCGTCGCGATCTTGAACGATGTCTTCACCGCCTTTGATGAGTTGGCGGAGCAGCACGGTCTGGAAAAAATCAAGACTGTCGGCGACGCTTACATGGCGGTCGGCGGCGCTCCCCAGGCGATTCCAGACCCTGCTCAACATGTTGCGTCTATGGCATTATCGCTTCTTGGCGCGATTGAGACGATTGCCGCAAAACATACCATTCCGCTTGCTCTGCGTATTGGGATTGCGACGGGGCCGTTGGTTGGCGGCGTAATCGGACGGCAAAAATTGTTGTTCGATGTCTGGGGCGATACGGTCAATCTTGCTGCACGGCTGCAAACTTATGGTGTGGCGGGCGAGATCCATATCTGTCATGACACGGCCAAGCTTCTCAAAGGCCAATTCCTGATCGAGCGGCGTGGTGTCATCGAACTCAAAGGCATTGGAGAAGTCGAAAGCTGGGTTCTCACCGGGAACAGTTTGACGGGGGAGGAGAGCCAGTCCCCGGTGAGAGAGTCTGCGGTTGAACCGCAGGGGGGATCTTGCGAACCCGTAACGAAATCAGGATAAGGATGAGCAAACGCTTTCAGACTTTCTCTTATTCGACCCCAGCACCTTTCGCATGACGCGATGGTCAAGCGTCACGCCGGGCTCATATTCGGTCTCCGCCGACTCACCCGCCACATATCCAAGCTTTTCATAAAAGCGAACTGCATTAAGTGCGGCAGGTATGACCACATTGACCCGGCCATTTTCTACAAGATCGGTCTCGACCTGTCTTACCGCACGAACACCCAAACCGATGCCGAAATATTCCGGATCGACAAAGACCGCGCGAAGCAGAGCCGTTCGCTCGTTTTGATAGGGCTCCCACCCGGCACCGGCAACAAGTTGGCCGGCAATTGCGATCACAAAATAGCTGCCGCTGGCAATGAGCTTATCGAGACCCATTGCACGCGTTCTCCACCAGGCCGCCTTGACGCCAGATGCGTAATAATTTTCCGGAACGGATTCAATCGCCGAACGCTGAAAAGCGACGATTGCGTCTTTCTGATCCTTAGTGGCTCGACTGAATTCTGAGCCATGCGACAGGACTGGTACCAAAATGCTCATGGATCATCTCTTCTGATTCTTACGAACGCCATTCACAGAAACCGAACCGCTTTGATCTGGCTCGTGACCGTGGACGAGCCAGATTTGCAGGGACTCACTTGTTCTTATCAGCAGTGCTCGACAGCTTCTCAGACGTTGGATAGCTTGGCTGTTGTCCCAGAGCCATTTCACCTTTGCGAGTCATTGCTGCCCGGAAAACCATCAAATCGACCAACATTTTTATATCTCCATCCTTGAGTTGAAACCTGATAAAGCAACCATAGTCACGGGCGCGTCACGCCGACGTGATGCG
>CAZMAC010000489.1:0-2776 GCA_964564085.1 uncultured Hyphomicrobiaceae bacterium | reverse complement strand
CCAGGATACGCCGCCTCATCGATTCACGCCGTCACCAACTTCTGCGGTTTGCTCTAAGATCGTTAGTAAGACTCAATCTCGATCGACTAATCATTACTGACAAACTCGTGCCAAGTTCCATCATGAGCGATACTAAGTTGATAATAGTCATATTTGCCTGAGGCTTTCATTTCCTCTAGCCTTTTTGGCGTTACGAGCGTTAGCAGTTCGACTTCTTGAGATGGCGTGAGTTTGTCTATGGGTGTTTCAACGAAATATGGCCAGATATAAAGCTCATCGTCCGTCCCCGGTGCTTTTTGCAAAAATCCTGTCCGAAAGAGCTGAATCAGAATAGCCAAAATTTCGCGTCCTTTTCCATCTGCAGATACCTTCTTCCAATGAGTAATCGGATTGGAAATTTTGTGCTGTGCTATGATGGGCGGTATCTCGTTCATTTCGATCGGTATGCGCATTGCGTCTATATTGCCGCTCATTGCCGCCACGAGGATCGCTTGCTGCGTTCGGGCGACCTGAGACGGCAAAATTTTGAAGTCTCTCAGTATTTCCAGCGGTTGAGTCGGCTGTTTTGCCTTTCGATAGACCCCTTTTTCTGCTTTTAGCGGTGTGACAAGGATAGGCCAAGCATGGACAAGCCCTATTACCGCCGTTAGGAATAATGTCACAATTCCAAGGCGGCGAATCGCGATGCTCTGGTTTGTCTGCGGCATCCGGCACTTCTCCCGGCACAGTGAAAATTTACATAATTGAGGCATTCTGAGAACGACCAAGAGATTGATTGATTTGGTTGATTATTGAGCCAACCTTATGACGGGGCCAAAAATAAGGTGTTTCCGACTGAAATTGTAGCGATAAGCACGCAGCTCATAGTGAGTGGGCTCGTTATTGGTGTGCTGATAGCCGCGCCGGTCGGGCCTGTGAATGTCGTCTGCATACAACGTACTCTGGAGCGCGGATTTTGGGGAGGCTTTGCGGCTGGGATCGGCGCAGTCCTTGCTGATGGGCTCATTGCCTCGGCTGCAGCATTCGGAATTACAGCGATTTCAGGCGTCATGTCAGAATATAGACAGGCGATACAGCTTGTCGGCGGACTTATCATCATTGCTTTTGGTATCAAACTCTATAACGCCAAGCCCAAGCTCTCAGCGCAAAAGCGTACCAGTTGGGCGCAACTGCGCCGTGTCGTCGATTGGGTTCCCGAGAAGCTGAGACCAGCTATCCGTTTTCAAATCTGGCGAATTTTGCCTCATGCGAGCGTAATTCCCCAAACATTCTTTCTGACAATCACAAACCCCGGAGCCATTCTCGGCCTATTTGCAATCTTTGGTGGTCTTGGATCGGTTATCGGGGGATTTAGAAACTATTTTGAGGCCATGACATTGGTTATTTCAGTCATGGCTGGCAGCCTTTTGTGGTGGGCTGGCCTGTCCACACTGATCGAAAAACTTCGTGACCGGATAAACGAAAACCGATTAAGAGTGATTAATCAGGTAGCGGGCTTGATCTTGCTTGCCTTTGGCGGATTACTTTTCTTCCAGTTGGCTTTGGGCGCTTTCGGCAATTTCGCCGATGCGTCCCCAGCTCCCAGCTTCCTGCCGAATTTTTTCAAGGACAAATTAGGCTTATTGCGTAACCCGGTATAATGTAAATTCGCCATTATGAACGCGTCGAGGTAAGCCCTCGGTCATTTTGGCAACGGCTTCTTCACCATAACTGGACACAAGATCTGATAGCGCTGCGAAAAACGCAGCATTTGCTAGCAGTTCCGGTTCAATACCATCAAAAACAGCCTCTTCCCACGCTTCCATAATATAACGGAGAGCGGCTTGTTTTTTTTCTTCCGCAGAAGCACTCAACTCCCGAGGTAATTCATGATGCTTAATACGATTCACGCGCAAGCTCTCCGAATTCAAACTCAACTCTACCCACTATACTTGTCATACCACAGGGGCAGTCGATGGAAATGCCTAGAATATCTTTGTCCTTAACGGGGCAGGCGGATTAACACTAATTTTTTCTTAACGATTGTTCTGAATGAGAGCATCGGTGATGTCGGCTGCCTGCCGCATAAAACGCTTAATCGCAAGCAATGCGGGGCTTGTACAATTTCGGTATGTCCGCGCATAGCCTCGATAGCCTTTGTTGAAACTGTCCACGAGACGCGCACGTCGTAGTGCGCTTGTCCCTTCGGCATTCATAAGTTCGCGCATTTGAGAGCGCCAGATTTGACCTTCATTCGCGCCACAAAGCTCTCGAAGATAGTGAACAGCCCCAAGAATTTCGGATAGACGGTAAATTTGCGCGTCGTAAGGACGCGCATCACGTTCCTTCGCTCCATCGGGGGAAGGCGATTGGGCCAGAGACGGTCCTGTTAAAATGCTGACGTTTATAAACATCATCATGGCTGCACTTATCAAATACGCTCGAAACCTCATTCTCGTTAGCCTTGTATCTAAGGTTGCGTTGATGCGTCAATTGCAACTTTATATACTCTGACGCTTATCACCATATTTGAGCGCGCTGACATCGCCGATAAAGCCGCAAAAGGCCAGATTTTAACGATTATGTCGTAGTAAAATTCGTTTCGCATTCGCGACGATTTCTTCAAGACCGTCAGTCAAATGCAAATCTTTAAGAGCATCCCAACCCTGCCATCCGACCGCGGCTGCATCGCTTCCGGCAATCGGCTCCCCCGAGTCCCAAACGCCATAAAACACGATAATGACCCGATGGAATAACACATCGCCCCTGTCATTTTGCTGAACAACATCTTTAACAT
>CAZMAC010000488.1:0-2780 GCA_964564085.1 uncultured Hyphomicrobiaceae bacterium | reverse complement strand
CGCGGCGCGGAGCGCGCTCGATCAAGGGGGACTATTTCGGCCCTTTTGCCTCTGCGGGGGCGGTCAATCGGACCATCAATCTGCTGGAGCGCGCATTTCTTTTGCGGAGCTGTTCCGACAGTTACTACGAAGCCAGGACCCGGCCTTGCCTCCTCTATCAGATCAAACGATGTTCGGCGCCGTGCACCGGCGAAATTCCGCTTACCGATTATAACAAGCTTGTCGATGAGGCGGTGCGGTTTCTGCAGGGCAAGACCGATGCGGTTCAGATTAAGCTGAATGCGCTGATGGAGGCGGCGAGCGCCGATCTCGACTTTGAGCGCGCTGCCCGATACCGCGACAGGCTCTGGGCGCTCGCCCATGTGCAGGCCGTGCAGGGCATCAATCCCAAAGGCGTTGAAGAGGCGGATGTCTTCGCAGCTCACCAGGAAGGCGGGCAGACTTGTATCCAGGTGTTCTTCTTCCGTGCGGAGCAGAATTGGGGGAATCGCGCCTATTTTCCGCGTGCAGACCGTTCTCTTGGAGCCGAGGACGTGTTGGAAAGCTTCATCGCCCAATTCTATGATGACAAACCGGTTCCGCGCTGCATCTATCTCAGCCACGATTTTCCTGAACGCAGCTTGCTCGCCGAAGCGTTGAGCATCAAGGCCGAGCGCAAAGTTGAAATCGCGCTGCCGAAGCGCGGGGAGAAGGCCGGTCTGGTCGCTCACGCGCTGACCAATGCTAAAGAAGCGCTCGGCCGCAAGCTTGCCGATGCCTCCAGCCAGGCAAAATTGCTGGACGGCGTTGCGAAGACCTTCGGGCTGGATGAGCGGCCGCAGCGCATCGAGGTTTACGATAACAGCCATATTCAGGGCGCAAATGCCGTTGGCGCCATGATCGTTGCTGGACCTGAGGGCTTCGTCAAAAATCAGTACCGCAAGTTCAACATCAAATCCGACACGCTTACACCCGGCGACGATTACGCCATGATGCGCGAAGTGCTCCGGCGGCGTTTTACGCGTCTGGCGAAAGAACGTGCTCAGTTGACGGAAGACGTAGGTGAAAGCGAAGACCGGAAAGTCGGTCTCGAATATGGTGCCGATGATAAAGCCGATCCCAACACGTCGAAATGGGCGGCTCCAGATCTCGTCTTGATTGATGGCGGGGCCGGTCAGCTTACCGCGGCGCATGAAGTCCTCGCTGAACTCGGCATTGGTGACGTCCCTCTTGCCGGCATTGCCAAAGGTCCCGACCGCAATGCGGGGCGCGAGCATTTCTTCATGCGCGGCCGCCCGTCCTTCATGCTGGAGCCGCGCGATCCGGTCCTTTATTTCGTCCAGCGCCTGCGCGATGAGGCCCATCGCTTTGCCATCGGCACCCACCGCGCAAAGCGGTCCAAATCCATCGCCGCAAATCCGCTTGACGAAATTCCCGGTATCGGACCAAAACGCCGCCGCGCTCTGCTGAAACATTTCGGTTCGGCGAAGTCGATCAGCCGCGCAGGGCTTGCCGATCTGCAGGCGGTTGAAGGTATCAGCGCAGCGATGGCTCAATCGGTTTACGACTATTTTCATGAGAGGAAAGAGTGAGCTGTTGTCGTGCAGTGATCTTCCAGAGTCTGGAGATCGTGAAGACCGCGTCTTGAAAAATTCGGCGCAGCAATCCTTACATTTGATTGCTTTCGATCGTCTTTCTGCGTGAAATCCGTCTTTATGCGCCCGCGCTAAAATTTTGCCTTGCTGCGGGAATAGACATTCTGTGTACAGCCCGGCGTAAGAAAAGTAATAATTTCCGAGCAATAGAATGATTCGGACTGATAAATGCTCACCAGGTGTCAGAAATTGGATCTTCCCGTCGTAAAGCCGCATAACGCAAATCAGCGAGTTGCCTCCGAGCAAAGTGGATCTGCTGAGTCTGCTGATCAGTTGTTCTATTTTTTGAGACGGCTGCACGGAAATACAGAAAAATTGGCGGAACAACTGCGGTTTAATAAACGCGACCCAAATCAGGCTTGCTTAATATCCCTCTATTTTTCATTGCTTGAATTGTCTGGCGCTTTCTTGCTTTTGGTTGATAAGAACTGCCATATTTTGATACCTTCAACACTCCGTTCTCTGGTGGAAACTTATCTGGAATTTGAAAACTTAAGACAAAACGATGCCTATCTGAAAGATATGGAATTCTATCATCTTGGACAAGAAGTCAAAATTCTGGAAGCGGCAAAACGTGGTAAGAATTCTTTTTTATCAGACATTTCAAAACTAGATGATTTAGATAACTTAATCAAAGATCATAAGATTAGGCGGAATGAGCTCAAAAAACAAAACGCTCAGTCCTACAGCATCACGGCACGTTTCAACAAAGCAGACCTCAAAGACTGGCATGATGGGCTGTACAAATTTCTGAGTGGAAATACGCATCCTAGCCTATGTTCGATTTTCTATCGTCAATTTGCGCGAGACGAAAACAGCCTATCCATCCTTTACGGTCGGACATCGCAACCTGTTCAAATGCTTCCCGCTCTTGATCTGATTGCCGGCGTCCTGCTCGATGCCAGCAAAAAAATCCACGAACAATATGGCGGAGAGAAAAAAGCGACATTCAAAGAATCCGAAGCTGACTTCGCCGAGATCCGTAAAAAATATTCAGACAGTTCAGAATATAGTGAAAACCAACAGTCGTGAGCTGCCGGCTTAAACGGCGTCGCCAATAAAACCCAAAAGACAAGCGCATCTCCATCCAACACCAATCCCCTCGCTGGGTGCCACCCACGAGGTGATGCTTGTTTACTTGGGCAT
>CAZMAC010000487.1:0-2808 GCA_964564085.1 uncultured Hyphomicrobiaceae bacterium | reverse complement strand
TCGAACTGGGCGCCGAAATCGGCGCGATTGGAATTGTGGGTAATTGAAAGACGGCGAACCGTGTCTGAAGTTATAAGGTGATCTATTGCATCGCTTTTTGAAGGTTTTGTTCGATTTTGTCGATAAAGCCTTCTGTCGACTGCCAAGCTTGGCTATCGCCAACAAGCAAGGCAAGGTCCTTGGTCATAAAGCCAGCCTCAATCGTATCGACAACCACCGTCTCCAGCGTATCCGCGAAACTCGCCAGTTCAGCGTTGCTGTCCAGCTTTGCCCGGTGTTTGAGCCCGCGGGACCATGCGAAGATTGATGCCGTCGAGTTTGTCGATGTCTCTCGTCCTTTTTGATGCTCGCGGTAGTGCCGGGTTACGGTTCCATGGGCGGCTTCCGCCTCGACGGTCCTGCCGTCGGGAGACATTAAGACACTCGTCATCAAACCGAGTGAGCCATAGCCCTGAGCCACAGTATCGGATTGTACGTCGCCATCATAATTTTTGCAGGCCCAGACAAAGCCGCCCGACCATTTGAGCGCAGCTGCCACCATATCATCAATTAAGCGGTGCTCGTAGGTAATGTTCTTAGTTGCGAATTTATCCTTGAATTCAGCTTCATAAACCTCGGCAAAAATATCTTTAAAGCGCCCGTCATAAGCCTTGAGGATCGTGTTTTTTGTCGAAAGATAAAGAGGATAGCCCCGGTTCAAGGCGTAATTCATACTGGCGCGCGCAAAATCGCGGATTGAGCCGTCAAGATTGTACATTGACATCGCAACGCCGGCATCGGCGAAATCAAATACTTCATGCTCAATCGTTTCATCGCCATCTGCGGCCTGCCAGCGGATGGTCAATTTGCCTTTACCCGGAACCTTGAAGTCAGTTGCGCGATATTGGTCACCAAAAGCGTGGCGACCGACTATGATCGGCTGTGTCCAGCCTGGTACAAGCCTTGGAACATTCTTACAGATGATAGGTTCCCGGAAGATCACACCCCCCAGAATATTCCGGATCGTTCCATTTGGAGATCTCCACATTTTTTTGAGGCTGAACTCCTCGACGCGTGCCTCATCTGGGGTGATGGTCGCGCATTTGACGCCGACGCCATGCTCTTTGATCGCATGTGCAGCATCTATCGTTACCTGATCATCGGTTGCATCACGATTTTGAACAGACAGATCATAATAGAGAAGGTTGACGTCGAGGTAAGGATGGATGAGTTTGTCTTTGATTAGCTGCCAAATGATACGTGTCATCTCATCGCCGTCGAGTTCGACGACCGGGTTCGCTACTTTAATCTTGCTCATGGTAGTCCTTAACCTGCTGGAGAAAAGCTTAGCGGAAACTCAACTATCGTGCTGCACCTTAATCCACCCGATGATGCACGCCAAGTCGTTGAGGAGTTAGTCTGCATGGAAAATGTAAATCCTAATGAATCACGCGGAGAAAATATCGGCTGTTCCACGCCCCTAGACGCCCCTACCATTATTCTGGTCGGACCGCAGCTCAGTGAAAATATTGGTCAAGCTGCCCGCGCTATGGCGAATTTCGGCCTTACGGATTTACGCCTCGTTTCACCACGCGACGGCTGGCGAAGCGAGAAGACCTTTAGCAACGCAGCAGGTGCCAGTCCAATTATCGATAACGTCTCGGTATATTCAACAATCGAATCTGCAATTGCTGATCTCCATTGTGTCGGAGCAACCACAGCTCGGATCCGTGATATGATTAAACCTGTCTTGACGCCCGAAAGCGCAATGCGCGATTTTGCGGCCCGAACGAAAAACAGTCAGCGTTGCGGTATTTTGTTTGGGCGTGAACGCTCTGGTCTCGATAATGATGAGGTGGCATTAGCTGACAATATTATTATGGCACCGGTTGTTCCTGCTTTTGCCTCAATCAACCTTGCTCAAGCTGTTCTGCTCATTGGCTATGAATGGCGTAGAATAACCGCCGGGCTTGATTTAGGCCGTGCGACAGAATTTGACGGTCCGGCGCGTGAGGGGTTAAGGCTTAATAAGTGCAATCCTGCAACACGTGGCGAGCTTCTCGATTTCTATGCCCATATTGAAGCAGAATTAACCACGGCAGGCTTTTTCAAAACTGACGAGAAGCGGTCAAGCATGGTACGAAATATCCGGAATTTATTTATGCGCGCCGCGTTAACCGCCCAAGAGGTGAAAACCTTAAGAGGTATAGTGGTTGCCTTGACAAGTGTGAGACAAACACGACACAGGGTGGAGTAGCAAAGCAACAGCTGTCATAGTTATGCCGCGTTTTTGGTATTGCGCTTGCTGTAACTGAGTGGCAGCTTTTGGCCCGCGAAGGACGACAGGGCAGGGATGCAAATGATGAAGCTGATGAAATTCGGATGTTCGATGTGCCTTTTCGCTGGGCTTGCGTTTGCCGCAGGCGCAACAGCTCAAACAACGGCTGCTCCAAAAGGCGGCAAAGAAAACTCGGATAAGGAACAGCTGAGCCTGAAGTCTGTAAAGCTGATTACCGGCTTTGCACTCACGACGATCCCAAGCGAGATCAAACAGCCAGACGGTACGGTTCTCAAGATTGACCGAAAAAACGTGAAAAGTATCATTCTCCCGGTCGACGACGCTCGCCGCATAATTTTGGTCGCGCGCAACTCTGCTCACGCGCAAATGTGCGATATGCCTGAGCTTCAGGCGGAGAACTATCTTGCTCTGATGCGCGCCGAGCAGGCCAAGAAAAAATGGTCACAAGAACAAATGCTCTTCATTAACCGGCTGCATCTGTTCACGGTGATGTGGCTAAGCGGCAATGTGCGCTTTCTCGAAAAGGATGG
>CAZMAC010000486.1:0-2816 GCA_964564085.1 uncultured Hyphomicrobiaceae bacterium | reverse complement strand
GCCACCTGACTCTCCCATTTCCTTCCTCCTACATAGCTGTTGTTCACCATTTGTTGCCGCGACTTTAGTCAAGAGCGCGAAGTTGACATCGTGAACCGCCAAAAGCAGCTTGGCAAGAGGGCCTTATCTTAATCAGGATTGATTTTACGCCGATAAGAGGCGCGCGGTCAGGATGAGAAATCGAGGCCCAGGTCCAAAACAGGCGAGGAATGGGTCAAGGTCCCGGATGAGATAAGATCGATCCCGGTTTCAGCAATGGCGCGGACCGTTTCGAGCGTAACGCCGCCCGAGGCTTCCAGAACAACCTTTCCGCCCGCCATTGCGACAGCGCGGCGAAGCTCGTCAAGGCCCATATTATCGAGGAGAGCCGCGTCGATCTCGTGTTGCAGGGCTTCTTCAAGCTGATCCAGACGGTCGACTTCTACCTCGATCTTTACCAGATGCCCGACGCTTTGCCGTGCCTTTTCGATTGCGGGGCCAATACCGCCGGCCGCTGCAATGTGATTGTCTTTGATCAACACGGCATCGAACAGGCCAAAGCGGTGATTGATGCCGCCGCCCATGCGCACCGCATATTTCTCAAATGCGCGCAGCCCCGGTGTTGTCTTGCGCGTGCAGCAAATCCGGGCCTTTGTGCCTTCGATGGCCTGGGCGAATGCGCGCGTTTCAGTGGCGACGCCGCTGAGATGGCCAAGAAAATTGAGAGCGATGCGTTCGGCGATCAGGATGGCGCGCGTATTGCCGTTGATTTCGACGATGGTCGCACCCGCTTCGGCGTCCTGACCGTCCGGGATCGCGACCGTAAATTCGATGGCCGGATCGAGATGGCGGAAGGCTGCCTCTGCAATCGGCAAGCCGGCAATCCGACCCGGCTTTCGAGCCGCGATCACCGCAAGGGCGTTCGCGCCGGCTGAAATGATAGCGTTCGTCGTAATATCGCCTGAAAGGCCCAAATCCTCCGCAAAGGCAATATCGAGCGCGGAAGCGATCAAATGATGGGGAAAATCAGTCATGGGCTCAAACGCCTCCCAGCGCTTCTTCCGATAGTGCGCGCGCCGCGTTCCAGGTGATCATACTGCGTCGCCGCTCTTGCCCGACATCCGGAAAATCGGTTCGATAATGCCCGCCCCGGCTTTCTTCACGGTAAAAAGCGCTGACCGTAACGAAACGTGCTGTCTGCGTCATATTCATTAAGGGCGAAGACGGCGCCGCTTCTTCCGCCAGCTCTTCAATGAAACGAAGCGCAGTTAATAGGCCCTCCGCCGAACGCACGACACCTACATGGGCAGTCATCACCTCTTCCAGTGCAGCAACGCGCCCGGCATCGAGCGAGGGCGTATAGGCTGCCCCCTCAGCCGGTGCGCCGCCGCCCGCGACCTCGGCTCCCAAGATATCCTCAGCTGCGCGCGCCGCCATGACGACCGCCTCGAGCAGCGAATTCGACGCAAGCCGGTTCGCGCCGTGAAGGCCGGTCGAAGCCGCCTCGCCGACGGCCCAAAGGCCGGGAATGGACGTGCGTGCGCTCTGGTCCGTCGCTACGCCGCCCATATGATAATGCGCAGCCGGGGCGACCGGGATGAGGTCTTTTGCCGGATCGAGCCCGGCTGCCTGACACGCTGCATATACGGTTGGAAAGCGCTCAGGCATTTCCGCGCCGAGCTTGCCCCGGCAGTCCAGAAACGCCCCGCGCCCAGTGGCTCGTTCGGTCTGTACGGCTCGCGCCACGATATCGCGCGGCGCCAGCTCTGCATCCTCGTGCAAGGCCGGCATGAACCGTTCGCCCGCATCATTGACCAGTGTCGCGCCATCGCCTCGCAGCGCCTCGGTCGCCAGCGGTGCTGGATGCAATCCCACATCAAGCGCGGTCGGGTGAAACTGCACGAACTCCGCATCCGCAATCACGGCTCCCGCCCTTGCAGCCATCGCGACGCCGTCCCCGCGCGCCTCGGGCGGGTTTGTGGTCAGCGTATAAAGCTGGCCTATGCCGCCCGTTGCCAACACAACGGCCCGCGCCGGCAGAAAAACGCTGCGCCCCGCGCCGCCCTCGACAGAGGCACAATATAACCCGGTTATGCGCCCATCCGTATCCGAGACCGCCAAATCAACAGCGTTCACGGCCTCCATCACGCTGATCGAGGGCGTTGCCTGCGCAGATGCTATGAGCGCTGCCATGATCGCCTTGCCCGCCCGGTCGCCCTGCACGCCGATCACACGCCGCTGACTATGGGCCGCCTCGCGGGACTGCCTCAACCGCCCTTCCAGGTCGCGGTCGAAGGGCACGCCGAAGCGCAGCAGGTCCTCTACCCGCGCGGGCGCTTCCTGTACGATCATCTCGACCATTGCGACATCGCACAAGCCTGCACCGGCGCGGATCGTGTCGGCGGCGTGCTGTTCGAAACTGTCACCCTCGCCGACCGCCGCCGCGATACCGGCCTGCGCCCAGGCGCTTGACGCCCCTTCGCCGAGCGGGCGCGGCGTCACTACTGTCACCGACATGGGCGCAAGCTTCAGCGCGGCGAACAGCCCCGCCAGCCCGCCGCCGATAATGACCACTGGCCGTTCGTCGGCCCCGCCTGGTCCTGATAAAAGTACCGCCATCACTCCCCATTTTGTTATGAATATCTGCGCGCATCATGCGGGGCGCACAGTCATACCACAAGAGGACGCGTGTCAAACTGGCGCTTTTTTTGAGCACTTTCCAGCGAAGCATGACCCAGTGAAGCTGGGCTCAGCGGGGGCGGGAAACGGGGCTGGATACCGCTTCGCCGTTCGGAAAGCGCGAAAAAGCAAATGTTAGAGCCTGCGCTCCGATTCAA
>CAZMAC010000485.1:0-2822 GCA_964564085.1 uncultured Hyphomicrobiaceae bacterium | reverse complement strand
CAGCGGGTCGGGTCGGTTTTCGGCAATCTGGCGAGCGCGGATACGAATGAGGGCCTGCAGGCGATCGAGCGCGACATCTCCCCGCTCAGCGCCGCGCATTATCAGGCGATCTACACCAATCAGGCGCTGTTCGCCAAGATCGACGCGATTTACCGGCAGCGCGAGGCGCTGGGGCTGAGCCAGGAGCAGCAATTGCTGCTTGAGGATTATTACAAGGCGTTCGTTCACTCCGGCGCGCAGCTCGATGAGGCGGGGCGCAAACGCATGGCCGAGATCAGTGAGCGCAGCGCGACGCTGACGACACAATTCGCACAGAATGTGCTGGCCGATGAGGCGAATTATACGATGCTGGTCGATGAGGGCGATCTCGACGGGCTGCCCGGCTGGTTCCGCTCCGCCGCTGCCGCAACCGCGAAGGAGCGGGGTCACGAGGGCAAATATGCGATTACCCTCTCGCGCTCCAGCATCGCGCCCTTCCTGCAATTTTCAACACGGCGCGATTTACGCGAAGAGGCGTTCAAAGCCTGGATCGCGCGCGGCTCGGGCGGCGGGGCGACCGACAACCGGGCGATCATCCGTGAGCTGCTGGCCTTGCGGGCCGAGCGCGCAAAGCTGCTCGGCTTTGAGACTTACGCGCGCTTCAGCCTCGACAATACGATGGCGAAGACGCCGGAGGCCGTGCGCGATCTGCTGATGGCGGTTTGGGAGCCGGCCCGCGCCCGCGCCGAGGCCGACCGGGAGGAACTGGCCCGGATCGTCGCCGAGGAAGGCGGGAATTTCGCCATCGCGCCGTGGGACTGGCGGCATTATGCGGAGAAGCTGCGCAAAGCCAAGCACGATCTCGATGATGCCGAGATGAAACCCTATTTCGCGCTGGACCGGATGATCGAGGCGGCCTTCGAGACGGCGCGGCAGCTTTTCGGCCTGACCTTCAAGGAACGCGCCGATCTGCCCGTCTATCACGCGGACGTGCGCGTTTGGGAGGTGTACGGACGGGATGGCGGCCTCATCGGCCTGTTCATGGGCGATTATTTTGCGCGATCTACGAAACAGGGCGGCGCCTGGATGTCCGGCTTCCGGTCGCAGGAGCGGCTGAATGGCGATATCAAGCCGATCATCGTCAATGTGCTGAATTTCGTGAAGACCGCAACGGGCGAGCCTGCGCTTTTGAGGCTTGACGATGTGCGCACGCTGTTCCTCGTATTCGGACATGGGCTGCACGGACTTTTGTCGAATGTCACCTACCCGTCCCTGTCGGGCACAAGCGTGAAGCGCGATTGGGTCGAGCTGCCCTCACAGCTTTACGAGCATTGGGCCTTGAGGCCGGAGATCCTGAAACGTTTCGCGCTTCACGCCGAGACGGGCGAGCCGATGCCGGATGCGCTGCTCGAGAAAGTGAGCGAGGCGCGCAAATTCGATCAGGGCTTTTCGACGGTGGAATATGTCGCCTCGGCCATTGTCGATATGGACCTTCATGAGATGGCGCAGGAGAAGGGCGAGATCGACATCGATGCGGCTGAGCGGGACGTTTTGGCGCGGATCGGTATGCCGTCGGAAATCGTCCTGCGTCACCGGCCGCCGCATTTCCTGCATCTGTTCGCGGGCGGCTATGCGGCGGGCTATTACAGCTATCTTTGGTCGGAGGTTATGGATGCCGATGCTTTCGGCGCGTTCGAGGAAACCGGCGACGTGTTCCACCCCGAGACGGCGGAAAAGCTCCACCGCTATATCTATTCCAGCGGCGGCAGTATCGAGCCCGCCGAGGCGTATCAGGCCTTCCGTGGACGGATGCCCGAGATCGATGCGCTGCTTAGGAAACGCGGGCTGAAAGCGTCCGGGGACGGAACAGAGGCGGCCTGAGAAACATCGCTATGTCTCCCGCGTCAGCAGAAAGACGGCCTGCTCGCCGATCAGATTGTGCCAAATCAGCGGCAGGTTGATCCCGATGCGCTGGCCATAGGCGTTGAGGGCAACGGAGCGTTCCACCTTGGCGTTCGCCAGCTTACACAGAGCGAGGAAATCCTTGATCGTGCAGTGATGGATATTCTGCGTCTCATACCAGGGCTCGGGCAGGTTCGGCGTCACGGGCATCCGGCCATGCATCAGAAATTGCAGGCGGATCCGCCAATGGCCGAAATTGGGAAATGAGACGATAGCGTGGCGGCCGATGCGCAAAAGCTGCTCCAGCACATGGCGGGGATCGCGCGTCGCCTGCAACGTTTGGCTGAGTATTGCGTAGTCGAACGCTTTGTCGGGATAGTGGACGAGGTCGCGGTCGGCGTCGCCCTGAATGACGGAAAGGCCGCGCGCGACGCACAGATTGACGTTGGACTGGCTCAGCTCGATGCCGCGTCCGTCGACTTCGCGCTGCAACTCCAAAAGCGAGAGCAGCTCGCCATGCCCGCAACCAATGTCAAGGACACGGGCATCCCGCTCCACCATTTCGGCGATGAGAACGTGGTCGACGCGGGCCGGTGTCAGTGGCTTGTTATTCAGTGCGCGCACGGGTTAGACATCCACCATCGCTTCGCGGCGCACAGGCGCAAGGCCGCGCCGGTCCGCTGCCGCATTCAAAAATCCTGAGATCGTATCGAACAGCTCCGGCTCATGGAGCAGAAAAGCGTCGTGCCCCTTATCCGATTTGATCTCGACAAAGCTGACATTGGCGGCCATAGCGTTCAGCGCACGGACGATTTCGCGGCTGTCGCGCGTCGGGTAGAGCCAGTCGCTCGTGAAGGAGATGACGCAGAAGCGCGTTTTCAGGCTGTCAAAGGCATTCGAAAGCGTGCCGCCATGATCGGCCGCGAGATCGAAATAGTCCA
>CAZMAC010000484.1:0-2839 GCA_964564085.1 uncultured Hyphomicrobiaceae bacterium | reverse complement strand
TGATGTCGGCGGGTATTCCGCTGCCGAAACGCATTTTCTCGCATGGCTTTTTGAACAATCGCGGTGAGAAAATGTCGAAATCGGTTGGCAATGTTGTCGATCCGTTCGAAATGGCTGAGCGTTATGGCGTCGATCAGATGCGCTATTTCTTCTTGCGCGAAGTGCCGTTTGGCCAGGATGGCAGCTATAGCCACGAAGCCATCGTCAATCGCACAAATGCCGACCTTGCCAATGATCTCGGCAATCTCGCGCAGCGCTCTCTGTCGATGATCACGAAGAATTGCGGCGGTAAAACCCCCGAACCCGGCGCATTCTCCGATGCCGATCGGACCATTCTCGGCGCAGCTGATGCCATTATCGAAACGGCGCGCACAGCGATGGAGCGGCAAGCTTTGCACCGCGTGCTGGAAGCGATTTGGGCCGTCGTCGCCGACGCCAACCGGTATTTCGCAGGCGAAGAACCCTGGGCTCTGAAAAAGACCGATCCGGAACGCATGGGCACGGTGCTTTATGTCACGGCCGAAGTCGTACGTCAGCTTGCTATTCTCGCGCAACCTTTCATTCCAGCCTCGGCGGAAAAGCTGCTCGACCAGCTCGGCACCGGCGATGCGCGCGGCTTCGACCAGCTCGGCGAGCCCGGCCGCTTGAAGTCTGGGACAGCGCTCGGGGTTTTGCAGCCCGTTTTCCCGCGCTATATTGAACCGGAAACGGCCGCCGCCGAATAACCCCGCGAGTTCATGATGCTTGTCGACAGCCATTGCCATCTCGATTTCCCTGATTTCGAGCCCGAACTTGACGCGATCGTCGCACGCGCAGAGGCGGCGGGCGTCGCTGCGATGCTGACGATCTCGACCCATGTCCGGCGCTTCGAGCGCATTCGCGCCGTGGCCGAACGCTTTCCAAATGTCTGCTGCTCGGTCGGGACCCACCCGCATTACGCAGCGCAGGAGTGCGACGTTAAGCTGGATGAGATTGTGGAGCTGGCGACCTACCGGAAAGCCGTCGCAATCGGAGAGGCCGGGCTCGACTATCACTACGAGAAAAGTCCGATTCCCGATCAGGAGCATGGCTTCCGGCTGCATATTGCAGCAGCGCGCGAAACCGGCCTTCCGCTTGTCATTCATTCCCGTGAAGCGGACGAACACACTGCCCGCATTCTGGAAGAGGAAATGGCGAAGGGGCCGTTCGGCGCGGTTTTGCATTGTTATACCGGCGGGCGCGATCTTGCGATGCGTGGGCTTGCATTGGGGCTGTATGTCTCCTTCTCCGGTGTTTTGACGTTCAAAAATTCACATGACCTGCGCGCCATCGCGGACGAGATCCAGCTGGACCGGCTGCTTGTCGAAACCGACGCACCATATCTTGCCCCGGTCCCGATGCGCGGCAAACGCAATGAACCGTGTTTTGTGCAGCACACGGCCAAAGTGCTCGCCGAAGTCAAGGGCGTAAGCGAAGCTGAGATTGCGCGGGCGACGACTGAAAACTTCTTCCGGCTTTTCGCAAAAGCGGACGGGCTCGTCGCCAACGAGGCACGGTCGGCCGCATGACGCTGCGTTTCACGATCCTCGGCTGCGGCTCGTCCCCCGGCGTGCCGCGTATCGATGGCAATTGGGGCGTTTGCGATCCGTCCAACCCGAAAAACCGGCGGCGGCGCTGTGCTCTGCTTGTCGAGCGCTATTCCGGCGACAAGCGGACAACGGTCCTTGTCGACACCGGTCCCGATCTGCGCGAACAAATTCTGGAGGTGGGCGTCGACTGGATCGACGGCGTTCTGTACACGCACGACCATGCCGACCACGCCCACGGTATCGATGATCTGCGCATTCTCGCCTACCGCGCCAGACGCAAGATCGACGTTTATTTCAACAGCGCGACCGGAGCCATCCTTCAACGCCGTTTCGATTATTGTTTTGCCACGCCGGAGGGCAGCGCCTATCCGCCCATCGTCAAGCCGTATATCATCAAGCCCGGCGAACTCGTGACAATCGAAGGGGCGGGCGGCGCCATCACCGCCATGCCTTTTATTCAGCATCATGGCGACATCGACTCGCTCGGCTTTCGCTTTGCCGGTCTTGCCTATTCGAGCGATTTGCACGACCTGCCCGATGCCTCCCTGCCATTACTCGATAATCTCGATGTCTGGATCGTCGATGCCCTTCGCTACAGTAAGCATCCAAGCCATTTTTCCGTCGAGGACGCCTTGAGCTGGATTGAACGGCTCGGCCCAAAACGCGCGATACTGACCCATCTTCACATGGATCTGGATTATGCTGCGCTGAAAGCCGAACTCCCCGATGGTGTTGAGCCGGCCTATGACGGGATGTGGTTTGAATTGCCGGGGTGACGTCCGTCATTGCCTGGCCGTTATGCACGATGGGGAGCCGCAACCGGTTCGAAAAGCTTGGAAAAACGCCATCGGAACATCACGAATAAGACAATGAAAGCCAGGACATAAGGCACAACCGACAAAGCGATAAATTGATCCGTGAACGCTTTCATATTTGTTTCAAAAAGCGCATCGGTCTGCAGCGAGCCATCTCTCGTGCCCATGACCACGGCCAGAAATATGTTATTGGCCGCATGGATGCCGCATGGCAGTTCGAGACCGTCATCGAGGACGGTGACAAGTCCCAAAAATAAGCTCATCAAGGAATATTCGACAATCCCGGCTCCGCTTTCTTCAGAAAATTCCGGGTTCCAGTAATGCATGAAAAAGAACAGCATGCTGACGAGGATCAATGGAACCAGCTTGTTCTTCGCCAGGAGAGAAAAGCCTTGCATCAGATAGCCGCGGAAGAAGATTTCCTCCAGGCTCGTCTGGATCGGGAAGAGCAAAAGC
>CAZMAC010000483.1:0-2840 GCA_964564085.1 uncultured Hyphomicrobiaceae bacterium | reverse complement strand
TCAGCTGAAAATATGGCGCCGCATGTGAAAGCTCACCGTCCAATTCGGCGCATCGACAATCTGGCTGATCCGCAGATCCCCGGCGACACTGCAAAGCATATAGGCCTCAACCGCTGACATCTTCTCGCGGCGTGTCAGCTCATCGATCATGGCGCGGACTGCGTCGCGGCTGGCCTCGAAAAGATCGGGGCCGATGCCGAGCGTTATGTCGACCGGCCCCTCGCGCTGCGCCGTGACTTCAGCGCGCTCGATCCTTGGAAAAGCGGTTTGTTCGTCTTTGATCAGATCGAAAGTTAGCGTTGCTTCCATCGGACTTTCGACCGCCGTGCCGCACACTTCGCCGTCGCCTTGTGCCGCATGGGTGTCCCCGATGGAAAACAGAGCGCCCTCGACTTCGACCGGCAAATAAAGGGTGCCACCTGTTACCAGATCGCGAACATCCATATTGCCGCCGACACGTCTCGGCGGAATGACGCTGTGCCGGCCCGGCTCGGCGAGCGCAACGCCGGCCGTCCCCGCAAAAGGTGCGAGCGGGATCTTCGCATAATCACCGAACAGCATCGGCACATGGACTTTCGGATCATAGGTCCAGATGTGCAGTGCGGGATCAGTAAAGTCATCGGCCAAGAGCCCGAAGCCGGGAATATTGGCGGTCCAGCCCCAGCCGGATGGCCGATAAGCCTCGATCCTCACAGCGAGCGTATCGCCCGACCGCGCGCCATCGATATAGATAGGTCCTGTCACGGGATTGACGCGGGACGGATCGCCCCGGGAAATCTCATCGACAGTGCTGCTTGGCGAAAGCTGGCCGTCCCAGGCATCGAGGATTTCGAATGTGATCGTCTCGCCGGGGACGACCGTCTTTACAGGGGCAATTCGATTGTCCCAGGCAAAATGGCGATGTTTGCAATGAATAGTGTGCGACATCGGCAGAAACTCTCCTGGAAGCCTCTACCGATGTCAATTGGTAAGACGCCGGGGCGCTGCCAACTGCGCCTATTCATATTCTCCCACGAGACCGGCTTCATCCACGACACCGGCATCGATCAGGAAATTGCGCATTAGATATCGGTGTGCCGGTTTCTTCTTGCCGTGCCCGTGAGAAAGGACCGAGTCGCTCGCCTCGATCTCCGGTCGGTAATCGAGGCCTTTCCCTGTCTTTGCGCGGTAATGATCGACCAGGCCGATAAGAACCTCGCCGACAATCGTGGCGCCGACAGGACCGAGCCTGTGCCCGCCGCCGGGCCGATCATAATAGCCTTCGTCATCATCGTGCTTACCGACCACAGATCCATGCTTCAGATAATGGATCGAGGCGCGCCGAATGAGCCGGCCGTCATGCTCCGGCTCGTAATCCTCACTCAGATGCAGTTCCTCCTTGCCGCCATGGGGCAGGGCGCGCAGATTTGTTTTCGTGCCAAAGATGCTCGCCTCTTGAAGAATGTAATACCAAAGCGGCGTTTCCGCTTCGCCGAGAAAATCGTTGATCCGCTCGTCCGGCGGCAGGAGATAAGCCTTCCATAATGGGCCGTCAGGACCGGCGCCATAATCGTTGTCCCCTTTGCCAAGAAGACCGCGCGCCTCAAGAGCGGGCAGCACAATTCTGGCGACGTCCTGCCCGGATGGCAGGCGCAGCGCCTTGCCGCGTGACAGATTGCGCGAGGCAAGAGAGACGACCTCATCCATTCCAACCACATTGGAGAAATGCAGATTGTGGAGGCTTTTTACCAAGTCCCCGTCGATCAGGCGCGCTTGATTGAAACCGTAAGGCACTTTGTGATCGACTTCGAAGAAATAACGCCAATCAACCAGATGCCGGGGCCGGATCGGCTCAAAGGCGCGCGGATTATCGCCGCGACCATCCGTCAGGAGATCGACGTTCACGCCATCGCGCAGCGCAAAGTTTTCGCGAACCTGACTGTGCCCGTAGCGGAAAGCCGCCGCCGCAAATTCGACCGGGATACTGACATCGTCAATATGACCTTTCCTGTTCCGGAAACCATCCGGATAATAGAAATCTCTGCCCTTTTTCAGAAGGTTGGCCGTGTGCTCGGGACCGATAAGGCGAGGCAGGAAGTCTTCGACGATCAGCCGGTGATAGAAGTGGATCACATGGTCTTGAGCGGTCTCAAAAATTTTCCGCTTCACATCCTTAGGAAGCACTTCTGCGAGTTCATGCGTGCCGCAATCGCGGCTCTGATCGCAATAGCTCGCCCGTTCGTCGCCGTAATCGGCCTCCACGAGAATATCGACCGTCCGATTGTGAAAAGCGATGAATGCTGCGTGCAATTGCGAAACGACAATATTTTCGTCATTGCGCGGATCGCCGAGCAGTGCGACGGCCTTGCCGCCTGACGGCCCGTAATAATAAGACGCTTTCGTCCTGAACAGGTCATAGCGCGGCGCGCGCTCATTATCGGAAATAAGCCGGCCAACACGTATATAAGGAAGACGGTAAAGATGCGGCGTGCGCTTGGGACCGCCTCCATAGACGCTGTCGAGGTCAAGACCGGGCGTGCGTGCGTTGAGCAGCTCGAAATCGCCTTTGATCTCAAGGCCAAGATCCGTGGTCGTATCCAGTGTCAGATCGTGATCGATGAACTGGCCGAGGAACGTGTAGCCGGCCGGCATTTCGCTATCGCCCGCATGATCGCCAGTTTTCAGCTCTTCGACCATCGATTTCCCAAGGGCTTGTAACGCCTTGAACGCGGAACGATGAGGCGCGTGGTCACGATCGGCGCTCTTGAACAGGCGTCCAAAACGATGAGGGTCACTCTTGGCGGGCGGGTCATATCTGCGATCGGCATAAACATGCACGCGGCGGCGGGGATATTTGCCTT
>CAZMAC010000482.1:0-2846 GCA_964564085.1 uncultured Hyphomicrobiaceae bacterium | reverse complement strand
AGCACTTTCCTTTTAATCCGAAAATGTTTCTAGACTGTAAAAGAGCAATCATTAACTATCGCTGCCTTCGGTCATTATAAGGGAAACACGGTGACTAATTTTCCAGTATCCGCCGATAATCGCTTAGAAAATCTATCTCGTGCGCGCAGCCAAAGATCGAGATTCCTATCAAAAGGCATGATCGTAGACACAGCTCTATGGCTGGATATTTGCCTGAATGCTGCCCTGGCATATGTAATATATTATTTGTACTTAAATCAATATCGTGGAAATCAAGGAGATATTCTCTATTTTTACTTCACTTGCTCTGTTCTGGTTTGTTCATACATTGGCCTAAAACGACTTGGTTATTACGAAAATTTTGGAAAAAAACATGCTCCAAGCAACTATTTCTCGTTGATGCTTACGATTGTATTTTCGTTTTGCGCACCGCTATTTGCGCTCTTCCTGATTAAGGTAAGTGATAATTTGTCACGAGTTTGGTTCCTGACTTGGATGGTGAGTGTCTACGCAACTCTCCTTACAACACGCTATTTCTGGAATTGGTTGCTAGAGGTTTGTGCAGAGCACGGACATTTCGCCCAGAAGGTCGTTCTGGTCGGTTGTTCCGAGCCTCTTGAGCGTGCAAAACGATTTTTTTCTGCACAGGACCGGTCAAAGGATTTTCACCTTCTATCGGTTTACGATCTGGAAGAATCCGGCAACTCGGGATTGACGGACGAACAGCTTCCGCCGTTTCAACGTTTGCTGAGCGAATGCCGGGACCATTCGGTGGATGAGGTCATCATCGCATTACCGGGCCAAAGCCGGGACCTTCTCGACCGCGTGATCAAAACCGTCAAATTACTACCGGCTGAAGTCAGCCTGTTCAGCAATTATCTTGAACAGAATCTAAAGCTCTACGGCGTCAAAAACCTCGACGGTATGCAAACCATAAGCGTCCAGCGCATGCCAATTTCTGACTGGGGGCGTTTTGCCAAGCTTGTCGCGGATTACATCATCTCGGCAGCAGCTGTTGTCGCATTGACACCCTTAATGCTTCTGATCGCCATCGCTATCAAGCTCGATAGCCCAGGGCCGGTCTTTTTCCGCCAGCGTCGTCAAGGTCTTAACGGTAAAATCATCAAAGTGATGAAGTTTCGGACGATGACAGTTATGGAAGATGGAGACGTTGTTAAACAGGCACAGAAGAACGATCAACGCGTCACCCGTGTCGGCCGGATTCTTCGCCAGAGCAGCCTCGACGAATTGCCGCAGCTGTTTAACGTCCTCAACGGAGAAATGTCGATTGTCGGGCCGCGGCCGCACGCAATCGCCCACAACACCTACTATGAGAGTCTGCTGGAAAACTACGCCAACAGATATCGCGTCAAGCCTGGCATCACGGGTTGGGCACAGGTAAATGGGTTTCGCGGAGAAGTGCTGGACCAATCGCAGATGGAAAACCGGGTCCGCCTTGATCTTGAATATATCGACAATTGGAACTTCTGGTTCGATATGTACATCATCCTCGTGACGCCGTTTTTCGGGCTGATGTCACGCAACGCATATTGAAACAAATCGTACGGCAAACGAACTTGCGTCTGGATTTGAGGGTCATATGAAGAAGCAACCTTCTGTGTCAATTGGTGTGCCCGTCTATAATGGTTCGCCTTATCTTAAGGAAGCGATCGAGTCGTTACTGGCGCAAACATATGGCGATTTCGAGATTGTTATCTCCGATAATGCGTCCGAGGACGATACGCGCGATGTTTGTGAATATTACGCGCAGCGCGACAATCGGATTCGATATTATCGCAATGCGGAAAATATCGGGCTCATCAAAAATTATAACCGCGTGTTCGAATTATCAGAGGGCGTATACTTCAAATGGATGTCTCATGACGATCTTCATGAACCCCGCTATCTTGAAGCCTGCCTTCCCCCAATCCGCGATGATTCATCGATTTCCGTAAGCCATTGCGAGACGGGCCTCGTCGACAGCGCCGGCGTCCCGCTTCCTTACGACGAAAAGCTGAATTCCTGTTTTGATGCAGCGAATAACTGCCGCTGGTATCTCGACCGCTCCGATTGTGCAACGAAAGGTTCGCAGTCCAGGCGCTTCCGCGATGTCATGGCATACCAGATCATGTGCGGGCCGATCTTTGCTCTGATGCCCCGTCATCTTCTCAAACAGACCGGCCTGAACGAGGCGTATTTCGGGTCGGACAAAATGCTGCTCGCCGAAATGGCGCTGTTGGGACGGTTCCATATCGTTCCGGAAAGATTGTTCAAGAAACGTATGCATGGACAAATGACAAGCGTTCAGAAAGGCTCGTCGCAGACAGCGCGCATCGATCCCAAAGCCGGGCAAAAATCGCTGCAGCTGCAAAAGCTGTCCAGCTATTTGTCGATGTTCAAGCGCAGAGACCTTCCCCTCGGCCAGCGCCTCGCCTGCTATTATTATCTATCGGTTCACAGCGCCGCGGCGGTCTTTCCGCTTGATTGGCGATACAGACCTGAACTGGTCGCCTCCGATATTTCTTCCGGGCTTCAAAAGGTCATGCGGTTGAATTTGAACCGCGGCACATAACAACAGCCCGTTACGCGAAAGCATATACCGGTCTTGGTTCATGGGTTTCGCGTTGAAGCCTGTATTGCTTTGCCGATGCATAAGCGATGATGATCAGTATGATCCAGAGGCATGAAACGCCGCGGACCAGGTTGGAGTCCGTCAGATTGTGAACCATCACAAAAACGACGACAAACAGGCTGAATTGGTAGAGCGGCTTGTTCAGTATCCGGATTTTCCCGATAAAGACAACACTTTGAAACAAGAATCCGAAGGCAAGGAAAAGGCCGACCGG
>CAZMAC010000481.1:0-2851 GCA_964564085.1 uncultured Hyphomicrobiaceae bacterium | reverse complement strand
AGCCTCCTCCCTTTGGCCGCCGGGACCGCCGGCCTGCGCCAAGTCAGGACGCCCGCCCCCTCCCGAGCCGCCAAGCGCGTCCGCACCGGCCCGCACCAGATCGACAGCGCTGTAATCCGGCGTTAGATCATCGGTCACGCCGACAACGATCGCAGCCTTACCCTCTTCGGACACGCTGATGATCGCAACCACGCCCGATTGAATTTGGCGCTTTCCGTCATCGACGAGCCCTCTTAAATCTTTGGGCGGAATAGCTGTCAACGTGCGCGCCAAAAGCTTGATCTTGCCGATCTGACGAATATCGCCGGCTTCATCCTTTGATGTCTCTCGACCTCCGCCGCCGAGAGCAAGCGCCTTCTTTGCTTCGGTCAAATCGCGTTCGAGACGGCGTTTTTCATCCATCAGCGCCGACAGACGGGACGGAAGGCTCTCCGGTTTCACCTTGAGCGTATTGGCAGCTGCGCGCATTAGGCGATCCTGCTCGCTCAGATAATCGCGGGCGGCATGGCCGGTGAGCGCTTCGATACGTCTTACGCCAGCCGCGACCGCACTTTCGGACAGGATCTTGATAAGGCCGATATCGCCCAAACGTCTGACATGGGTTCCCCCGCAAAGTTCGACGGAATAGGTCTTACCGCTTTTTTCACCTTCTTGCGCCGTCCCCATCGAAACGACGCGAACTTCGTCGCCATATTTCTCCCCGAAAAGCGCCATCGCGCCCGAGTCGATCGCCTCGTCGACGGCCATCAGCCGGGTTACGACGGCTTCATTCTGAAGGACCATCGCATTGGCAAGTTTTTCGACCGACTCGATTTCATCAGCCGTCATGGGTTTGGGATGCGAGAAGTCGAAACGCAGACGGTCCGGCGCGACGAGCGAACCTTTTTGCGCGACATGCGTGCCCAGAACCTGGCGTAATGCTTCATGAAGCAGATGGGTTGCGGAATGGTTTGCGCGAATGGTGGTGCGGCGGCGATGATCGACCTCTATTTCCACCGCATCGCCGACTTTCAGCGGCCCTTTCTCCGTTCTGCCGGTATGAACGAAGAGATCGCCGAGTTTTTTCTCTGTATCACCGACCTTGAACAGCGCCGATTTTGCGCCCCGGATCTCCCCGCGATCACCGACCTGACCGCCCGACATTCCGTAAAATGGAGTCTGATTGACGATAATCGCGCCTTCATCGCCCTTGCGCAGCTGCTTGACTTCTTTGCCGTCCTTGATGATCGCAACGATCTGACCTTCGGCTTTTTCCGTTTCGTAGCCTAAAAACTCCGTTGCGCCGAGCCGGTCGCGCAACTCGAACCAGACGCGTTCGGTCGCCGCTTCTCCGGACCCGGCCCAGGCTTTGCGTGCTTCAGTGCGCTGGCGCTCCATCGCCGCATCGAAGCCGGCGCGGTCGACGCCGATGCTGCGTGCTTTGAGCGCATCTTCGGTCAGATCGAAGGGAAAGCCGTAAGTGTCGTAAAGCTTGAAAGCCGTCTCGCCCGGCAACGTCTCGCCTTTGCCAAGATCAACGGTGGCTTCGTCGAGCAGCGTAAGGCCGCGTTCCAGCGTCTTGCGGAAGCGCGTCTCTTCCAGCCTCAATGTTTCCGTTATCAAGGCCTCGGCGCGCAGAAGCTCGGGAAATGCCTGGCCCATTTCGCGAATGAGCGCGGGGACGAGCTGCCACATTAATGGGTCTTTCGCACCGAGAAGATGGGCATGGCGCATGGCCCGGCGCATGATCCGGCGGAGCACGTAGCCGCGTCCTTCGTTCGACGGCAGGACGCCATCGGCAATCAGAAAGCTTGTCGACCGCAAATGATCGGCGATCACCCGGTGACTTGTCTCGTTCTTGCCCTTGGCCGCAACGCCACTTGCCTCCGCGGAGGCGGCAATCAAAGCCTTGAAGAGGTCGATATCGTAATTGTCGTGCACACCTTGCAGAACCGCGGCGACGCGCTCCAACCCCATGCCGGTGTCGATCGACGGTCTGGGAAGATCGACCCGGTCGTCCGACGTGACCTGCTCATATTGCATGAAGACCAGATTCCAGATCTCGATGAAGCGGTCGCCGTCCTCATCCGGACTGCCCGGAGGGCCGCCGGGAATCTTCTCGCCATGATCGAAAAAAATCTCCGAGCACGGCCCGCAAGGCCCCGTATCGCCCATCGCCCAGAAATTATCAGAGGTGCCAATGCGGATGATGCGGGACTCCGGCAAACCGCTGATCTTGCGCCAGAGAGAGAACGCCTCATCATCGTCGGCATAGACCGTTGCGATTAAACGCTTCTTATCGATCCCGAATTCTTTGGTGATCAGATTCCAGGCAAGCTCGATTGCGACATCTTTGAAATAGTCGCCGAAAGAGAAATTGCCGAGCATTTCAAAAAAGGTGTGATGCCGGGCGGTGTAGCCGACATTGTCGAGATCATTGTGCTTACCGCCGGCCCGCACACATTTCTGCGATGTCACCGCCCGGCTGTAAGGGCGTTTCTCCAGGCCGGTGAAGACATTCTTGAACTGCACCATACCAGCATTGGTGAACATCAGCGTCGGATCGTTTTGCGGCACGAGCGGACTTGACGGCACGATCTCATGGCCATGCCGTTTGAAATAATTCAAAAACGCCGATCGAATTTCATTTGTGCGGGTCATCGATTGTCTTTCATACCGGCAGGCTTTGTAGGCCTTGGCCACGCGCCTATCCGGTTACGACTCATGCAGGCCGCCAGAGCAAAAAATCCGGCGGAACAGACCTCCTTATCTAACGTCAGCAAAGCAGGCTGTCCAGCAACAGCCGGGCATATGCCAAAAATCCGCTTAGGGTTTTGATCGACATCCACAAAGATCAGGGCTTGGTGCCTAT
>CAZMAC010000480.1:0-2868 GCA_964564085.1 uncultured Hyphomicrobiaceae bacterium | reverse complement strand
GGCGCCGATAAGGCCGATACCCCGGCGGGCAAGCTTTCGGGCGGCGAGAAGCCCAGGCTGCTTTTTGCCCTTGCGTCCTTTGACGCGCCGCATCTGCTCATTCTCGACGAACCAACCAACCATCTCGATGTGGACAGCCGCGAAGCTCTGGTACACGGCCTGAATGCTTATGAAGGCGCGGTGATCCTCATCAGTCACGACCGGCATCTCATCGAGGCGACCGCCGACCGGCTCTGGCTGGTCCGGGAGGGCACCGTCATGCCTTATGACGGCGATTTAGAAAGCTATAGCACGGGTCTCATCGCCCAGCTGCGCGACCGCCGCGGCGGGGGTGTGTCTTCACAGAAGCAGCAGGGGGCAAATCGTACACGTCAGGACGAACGCAGGGCGGCTGCGAATGCGCGCGCCAAACTTGCGCCTTTGAAAAAACGAATTGATAGCTATGAGCTTGAGATTGCTGACGTTACACGGAAAATTGCGCGTCTCGATCGTCTCCTGGCCCAGGATGGTCTCTACGAAAAAGAGCCCGAACGCGCCTTGGAGCTTATGAAAGATCGCGGAGGACTGGCCAAAAAGCTGAGTGAGACGGAAATGCTTTGGCTGGAAGCATCGGAGCAGTATGAGCACGTGCGATGTGAGCAGCAAAATGAAGGCACGGCATGAGGGGGGATCTGCTGATGCTGAAAATCTGTATCGGGAGGCGTGCGTATCTGTATCTCTCGGCCGGGCTCGCCGTCACGGTCGGATTTGCGGGCTTAGGTTCCGCAGTTCAGGCAGCCGACATCAAAGAGCGTCCAGCGGCGAGTTTGAGGCTTTCGCAAAAAGGCAAACGGGCCTGCACGGAAAGATGTATTGCCCGATGCCGGGACGCTCAGGCTGATTGCCGGCGCGAAAAAAAGAGCCGCAATTGCCGGACCCGGTTTCAGATCTGCGCCCGGCGCTGCGTCGTCACTTGCATGTAGCGCGACAATTCGAGGTGTAGGAACGAGAGCGCGTGTGCTCTTTCAGTCTAAAAAGAGTCTCGATCCGGCGGCGCATCAGATATGATCCAGCCGCTCGCCTCTGCTAAACGGCATTGTCAGCTTTTGCTGTCCTCATCGGCTGCCGCGGTCTCATCCGCACCGGCGGCTTCGTCTTCAGGGAGTGCGACTTCCTCGTCGAACAGTTCCTCCGCTGCGGCCTGGGCCTGCGCGGCATCCTCCTCGTCATCGTCTCTCATCGCCGTGACGTCTTCGCCTCGCGCCTGGCGTTCGGCTTCCTCGATCGTGCGCGCCACGTTGATGAGAACCGATACTTCGACTTCCGGGTGGAGGCTGATACTGACAGGATGCTGACCGAGCGTCTTGATGGGCCGGTCAAGCCGGACCTGTGCGCGCATAACGGTAAAGCCGCCTTCCGTTATGGTATCGGCAATGTCGCGGGTTGAAACCGATCCGTAAAGTTGTCCGGAATCGCTGGCTTGACGAAGCGCGACGAAGCTTTTGCCGTCGAGTTTTTTGGCAACCGCATCGGCCTCTTTTTTCTGTTCGAGATTTTGCGCTTCAAGCTGCGTGCGCTGTTGCTCGAAATGGGACAAATTCACTTTGGTTGCTCGCAGAGCCTTACCCTGGGGCAAGAGGAAATTTCTGGCATAGCCGTCTTTGACTTTGACGACGTCACCCATTTGGCCGAGACGGCCGATCCTTTCCAGAAGAATCACCTGCATTCTACTCTCTCCTTAAAGATGAGGCCCGGGCGGTTTACCGGTGCCGGGCGGTGTTGCTTGGTTGGAAAAACGCTGGCGCAATTGCACAAAAGGCTCAAGAAGACCGAGAATCGTCAGCGGCGGGCCGACCCAGGGCGTCAGAAAGAGCCCGGCATACATAAATATCAGAGCAAAGAGTCTGAACTGGGATGTGGCGAGAATTGAATGCACAACGGCCAGTCCCAGCAGCAGAAACGCGCAGGCAAACGCGCCGAGAAATGCCGTTCCCGCAAATCCGATGCCCCCGGAGATGAAGCTCACGATAAGGGAGGCGGCAAAGCCTGCGAACATGAATGGCGGATATTCCATCGTCTTGAATTCCGGGAACGGTCGCTCCAGCAATCCGGAAATGGCCGCGGCTTTGCTGGCGAGCCAGAGATTGCCGATCATAATCAGCAGCCAGGAGCTTGCGGCGAAGGCCGGCAGGATGTAGCGCGTAAAGCGTTCGGTGAAACGCTCAAAGTCCTCGCGGCTGAAGTCAGGTCCGAATACGGCCTGAAACTGCTTGAGCGCGTCCTCGTTCAAAACGGCGCGGATGCTTTGCCGATAGGTTTCGCTGTCACCCGCAAGTAGAAAAAATCCCAGTGCGGTCAACCCGCCGCCCATCACGGTCGCCCAGGCGATCACACGGCCGAAGGGATACCATTCGATCTGTAATTGGCCCTGGCCGGACCCGACTTCGTCCCCATCGGGGCCTGCGGTATAAAACTCACGGCGCAGCAGCATCAGATAGGTCAGAACACAGCCCGGCAGACCTATGAAGAGGCTGAAACCGATCGCAGCTTGAAGGCCGAGCCAAAGGCCTAAAAAGATCGTCGCCGTGATCAGCGCCAGCAAAGCCGCACGCGTGCCCCAGCCGATTCCGGCCAGCAAAACCGGTAGCGGTGTCAGATAGAAAAGCATCAGCGCCATAGCCGAATTTTTGACAAGGGACGCAAAAAGGACTGCCGCAACCAAGCCGGCGCCGATACCGATCAGATTTGGCGATGCTTTCATCCTGCTGTCCCGCGTTGATGCGGTTAGAGGCTCTCCGCCTGTCGGATAAACCCCAACCTAGAGCCTGTTCCGATCACATGGAATCGGAACGAGGCTCTAATTTGTTGTTTTGGCGCATTTTCTTCACG
>CAZMAC010000479.1:0-2877 GCA_964564085.1 uncultured Hyphomicrobiaceae bacterium | reverse complement strand
CATCTACATCCCCGCCTATGGCGAAGTGATCCAGACGCTGCCATTCCGGCCCTTGGGGAGTCTGGAGCCGGATCTTTGCCTGCAGAAGGGGCACGATCCGGCGGCGCTGATTGCAACGACCGAGACCATGCATGAGCGGCTGGCACGGCATGGCGTGCAATCGATCGGACTTTCACACAGCAAACATGTCCGTTCGAGCTATAATCGTCTGGTTAGCAAGGGCGCAGAACTTATACCCCACAATACGCTTGCGGAGTCGATGCTTCAGCTGCGCCAGGCTCTCGAAACGGTGCCGGGCAAGGCGTATCTGAATTTTTATTGGGCCAGCATCGATTCGATCGCGCATCAATACGGCCCGCTCAGCCCGTTCCATGAAGCCGAAAGCGTGGCCTTCTGGGCGAGTTTCGATGCGCTGCTTGGCGGGCTGAAAAGTCCGAACACGTTGTTTTTGTTTACCGCGGATCACGATCAGGTAGCCTGTAAGCGCGAAGATACGATCTACATCAATGAGCGCCTGCCGCAATTGGCCGATATTCTGCCGGTCAGCCCGGCCGGTCAGCCGATTTATCCGAATGGCTCCCCGCGTGACATGTTTTTGCATGTCAAACCGGAGCGTTACGAGGAAACGCTTGGGGCCTTGCGCACTCATTTTGGTGATATCGCTGAAATCCTGGCCGTCGATGATGCGCTCAAGCTGGGTCTGTTTGGGCCGGAGCCAATCTTGCCGGAACTGCGCAGCCGGCTGGGCGATATACTTGTCCTGCCGCATGACGGCCATTTCATCGGCTGGCGGGAGCCGAATATCTTAGAGAACCATTTCAACGGGCATCATGGCGGGCTCGCCGCGTCGGAATTGATAAGCGCATTCGCTGTAACGGACAGTCTTTAAACAGGGGACAATCGGCTGGATTCGCGGTTGCCTCCAAAAGTTGCTCACGCGCCGCCCAAAAATTAAGCAAAAAAGGTATTTTGCACAATATTTATGCACAAGCAATTCAACCTATTCAAAACACCTCCGAGAGGTTTTTTATTTTATTATTATAAATCAGCAAGTTAGACTAAAATTCTGGTGATGGCACACCTCTTGATAAGCCTTGTGAAGTCGGAAGCCGCTTTAGGTTGGCTTCGATCGAACTCAAAGCGGCTTGATGGTCTTGCTGCTAAAACAAGCGGAGGTTGGGCACATGAAACTCGTGACCGCCATCATCAAACCCTTCAAGCTCGATGACGTCAGATCGTCCCTGACCGAACTCGGGATTGAAGGTATGACGGTGACCGAGGTCAAAGGCTACGGTCGCCAAAAGGGTCACACCGAGATCTATCGCGGTACCGAATATGCCGTGAATTTCGTCCCGAAAATTAAACTTGAGATCGTCGTCAGTTCCGACCGCGTTCAAAAAGCGATCGATGCCGTCTCGGCAGCCGCAAAAACGGGTCAGATTGGCGACGGCAAGGTGTTCGTCTCACCGGTTGAGCATTCCATGCGCATCCGTACGGGCGAAACCGATGCAGACGCACTTTGATTGACCGGGGGACACCTGAATGATTACGCAGACACGTTTCTCTTTCACTTCACCGATGAGGACCGCTCTCGCGGGCCTTTTGGCGTTTGGCGCGGCCGCTTTCGTGCTGAGCATATCCGCTTACGCTCAGGATGCGACAGCCGCCAGCACAGAATTACCCGCCGACGGCCAGTATATCATGAACACCTTGTTGTTCCTGATCGGCGGGTTCCTCGTCATGTGGATGGCCGCAGGCTTCGCCATGCTCGAAGCAGGCATGGTGCGAACAAAAAATGACGCCATGCAGTGTACAAAGAACATTTCCCTCTATTCGATTGCGGGACTGATGTTTTGGCTCGTCGGTTACAATCTCATGTATCCGGGAGACGGGAACTGGATCATCGACCCATATCTCGGCACTTTCGCGCCGAAAGACATTCCAGAACCCAGTGCCGATCCAGGTAGTTATGCTGCGGCATCTGACTGGTTCTTCCAGATGGTGTTTTGCGCAACCGCCGCTTCGATCGTGTCCGGTACGCTCGCAGAGCGCATTAAGCTCTGGCCGTTCCTGATTTTTGTCGCTGTGTTGACCGGCATCATTTACCCGATTCAAGGGTCGTGGGAATGGGGCACTGGCTGGCTTGATCAGATGGGATTCTCCGATTTTGCCGGTTCGACCCTTGTTCACTCGACGGGCGGTTGGGCTGCTCTTGCTGGGGCTATTATCCTCGGCGCTCGTATCGGTAAGTTTGGGCCAAATGGTGAAGTCAGGCCGATCCCAGGCTCCAGCATGTCGCTGGCGACACTAGGGACGTTTATTTTATGGCTCGGCTGGTTTGGTTTTAACGGTGCGTCGCAGCTCGCAATGGGCACGATTTCAGACGCGTCCGCAGTCGCTAAGATTTTCGTGAATACAAATCTCGCTGCTGCAGCTGGCGTCGTTGTCGCAATCATTCTGACGCAGGTGTTTTACGGCAAAGTCGATCTCACTATGGCGCTTAACGGTGCTCTGGGTGGTCTTGTCGCGATAACGGCCGAACCCCTAACGCCATCGGTGCTTATGTCGATCATCATCGGCGGTATTGGTGCAGCGATTGTTGTCGTTACAGTGCCGCTGCTGGATAAGATGCGGATCGACGATGTCGTTGGAGCAATTCCGGTTCACTTGTTTGCCGGCATTTGGGGCACCATGGCGGTGCCGCTGACAAATGGGACTGCCAGTTTTGCAGTACAAGCAACCGGCGTTATTGCAATCGGCGTGTTCGTTTTTGTATCCAGTGCAATCATGTGGCTCATTCTCGCAGCGGTTCTGGGGCTGCGGCCGACAGCGGAAGAAGAGATGGCTGGGCTCGACCAGACTGAGATTGGTATAGAA
>CAZMAC010000478.1:0-2880 GCA_964564085.1 uncultured Hyphomicrobiaceae bacterium | reverse complement strand
GCGCCGTCGCACCAGACAAGGCGTATTCAGCCGGCTTTCAGTTCCGCCCGGTTGACGATGTGAAGTCTGGATTGTGTCTTGACCGATAGCCTTTTGATGCTGTAAGCGACGTCTTCAGCCTCTGCGCATATTTATAGGCATTGAGGATACGGTCTTCCGAAATCTGCCCCCCATTGATTGCCCATCTCAACGCATTGGCCGCCGACACGGCTAAGTCGGCTTGCCGTTCCCTCGGCGTACTGACGAGAACCAAGTCTCCGCCGCTTTCGAGAGCTGAAACAAGGGCATTGCTCACACTTTGCTTTTTCGAGCGTTCGGAAATGTCAAAAATGATCGCGCCATCGAAGCCCGCCTTCCACAAAGAATCCTCTGCCCCGAAAATCATATTCTCGCGGATATATTCCGCGTCATTAATGTCGATGACCAACGCATCCGGCCCGCGGCTATCCGTCATGACACGCATCATTTCGAGACTGGTTTCCTCAGCGGACGACGTCTTGAACCGCATTGCGGTCAGAATTTTTCGGTCGGCATGTGCGAAATTGAATGCATTTGCAAATGCGGCGGCGTGGCGCGGATCGGAACTAAAACAACGATCATACCTTCGCGAGGCGTTTTCCGGGCAGACATTAGCATTCGGGCCGATGTTCATATTCACCCCGACAGACAAGAGCTCTTTCGCCATATCCTGGTAAGCATTAAACGCAGCATGCGGATCTTTTTTGCGCGCCATCTCGCGGGGTGTCGGAAACATTTTGAAGCCCGGCTTTGAAGGATATTCGATGCCGGCTCCGGGGCGTTCTATGGCGATCAAGAGCGGTGTTTTACTGGCGTCGCGCAGGAGGGACGTTAGGGCCTGGAGCTGAAAAGGGCTCGTAATATTGCGGTTCCGGATCAACACGCCACCGGCCGCACCGGATCGCAATACATCGCGAATGGATTTAAGGCCAGCTTCTGGCGCAAATTGGCCGTCGAATGTGACAATCAAAAGCTCTCCAGCGATCTTTGTGAGCTGTTGAAGAGAAAGACGAGGGGGCTTTCGTTTTTTGGGACGTGGCGTGTTATCCGTATAAGGGTTTGGCTTTGCCTCAGCAGATCGAGGCGGTGCTTTCTGATTTGGCACCGGTGTGACCCGTTTTTGGGATCGGTATTGCTGAAAATACGGAGCCAGCGGAAAATCAGGTTTTTTTGCGCGAGGACGGAATTTCCGCTTGGGCTTTGTACTTGGGATGCCGGCGCATTCGGGATAGCCGTATTCCGAGCCATAGGCTGCACAATCTTTTATGCTCAATCTTGGGGTCTTTGAGCCCGAATCGTCGGATACCGGTATGACGATCTCTTCCGAGCTGGCCTGAACGGAAATCAGCGCAGAGGCATTCGGAAAAGACATGGGGAGTCCTGGATCAGCCCTGCTTTGAACAGCGAGGCAAACGAACGCTGCCGCCCAGACCAAGGCCCGCGGTATCATCTTATGCCCCGATGCATGATCTCTTTTGCAAAGCTGGATCTTGGACAAATTGAGATATACAAAATAGTCCTCTGTCGTAGTGGTATGAGAATAAGGTTTTCGTTGGGCGAACAAACTGATTTTACTTTAGTTCGTTTGACATTGCGCCATTCAAGTCATAACCGGATGCCCCAATGACCGACATATAATAATCGCGCAGGAATGAAAAGCCAGCTTAGCGAGCTGTACAGGATCAATTTCACCTTGCTTAACGGCTGTAATGCAATACTCCATGTAGTATTTTGATACAAATCTTCAGAGTCCAGCTTGCATAGCTTTAAAGCGCGATTTAAAAAGCTCCCCCCTTTTGGAAAGGTTGGAGAAGCGCTTATTGAAAAATTTGCGTTAAATAACAAGGCTTAGCGGTCGTAGTGGTCTGTTTGCGAGTGCACGAGCTGATTGTCTTGGGAAAGATTTGTCGATCTCAATTTCTCCGAGCGTGTTGTAAGGCTCGCTGCTGTCCGGACTGCCTCATCGAAACGCGCCTGGGCAAGCTCGCCGGACGTAATTGCCTTCTGAACCGCATCGACCATATGGCGCGGTAGCCCGCTTTTCAGGCCGTCAGCGCGAAACAGCACCATATCAAAGCCGCTTTTTATAGCTTCAACCAGCTCATCGCCGGTGGCGTCCGATTTGCTTTGCGATGTATTGTCCAGAATGATTGCACCCGAAAACCCGTTACTGCGGATCGCCGCAATGGCTTTGGACGCGACATCGCTTCTGGGCTCGCTCCCGGTGGCAAAATCGATCATTAAAGCATCAGGGATTTTTTGCTCCGCGATTTCCGCAATCACATTGAGCCTTACCGCTTTATCGTCAGAGATCGTGTAGCGCATTGCCGTCAGAAGACTTTGATCGCGATGAGCAAAGATGAAAGCGCTGGCGAAAGCGGCGGCTTGGCGAGGCTCTTTGCCGTAACAATCGCCCGTTTCGGGAACATCTCCCGCGCAAATATCGGCTCTCGGGCCGACAACCATGCTGACGCCAAGGCCTGACAGTTTCACCGCCTTACCGCGATAAACATTGAAGGCATATAGAGCATCGCCGCGTGATGAGAGCTGATAAGGCGAGGGAAAAGCATCGGCGTCACCGGGTGAGGCGAAGGCGCCGCTGCCATAGCTGGCGCTATCGAGCATGATGATCGAAGGCGCATTCGTCGTTTGCAGAGACTCTATGCGTTCACGCAGTTGAGCCGGTGTCTCAAGCCCCTGCGTTTGAAGGAACGCTCCGGCAATGTCACCGGCTTTAACGGCTGCCTCATTGCCCGTTTTTCCATCAAGTTTCACGAGTATGAGCTGGCCAATTTTTTTCGATAGGATTTTGTCTACTGGATTTTCTTCAGACCATTCCTGTTTCGTGGCGGTCTCCGTCGT
>CAZMAC010000477.1:0-2880 GCA_964564085.1 uncultured Hyphomicrobiaceae bacterium | reverse complement strand
ACCTATCGCTTGCGCTGGTACAATCGCTGGTGGTTATATCTCGCCGGGCTGGCCGTGTTAGTTGGCGTCTCATTTTTGCCAGACCTCGCGGGCGAACGGTCTGCCATGGCGATCCGGAGTTTCTCCATTCCCTCAGGATCGAATCTTCCGACCATGAGAGTCGGTGAAATTATTATCGTGGATAATCGCAGCTATGCGACGAGCGATCCTAAACGCGGTGACTTGGCCGTCTTCAAACTACCGCGCGATAACAAACTAGATTTTATCAAGCGGATCGTCGGTCTGCCCGGCGATAAAATTCAGATTATCGCGGGCGTGTTGCATGTGAATGGAAAGTCCGTCAAACGCGAGCGTATCGCAGATTTTTCAACGTCACGACATGCCTGCGCCTTCGGTGTCGTAAAGAAATCATACGAAATCGCACGATATGCGGAAACGCTGCAAGATGGTACCCGCTATGAAACATTGGATTGCCGAGCCGCCTCGCAAGGCGACAACACCGATGTCTTTGATGTTCCTGACGGCCATTATTTTGTCATGGGCGACAATCGGGATAATTCGGCCGATAGCCGCTACCCAAATGTCGGCTTTGTTCCGCGAGAGAACATCTTCGCGAAGGCGGTTTTTGTGCTTTACTCGCCGGACTTTGAACGCATCGGCCTTCGCCTGAAATAATTCCATACACCTTGCAAGGGATTTGGCTTGTCGCCCTTATTCGACGGAGACCGGGTTGTCTTCACGAATGCCCCAGCCATGCGCGTCAAGGAAGCCTTTGAGATTTTCCAACGCACCGAACATGTAAATATCGGAATGCCCCGCGCCTTCGATGGCAATGAATTCTTTCGGATCGGGGGCCGCCTCGAACAAGGCCCGTCCAAACTCGATCGGGATCGTGTTGTCAGCCCTGCCATGCAGGATCAGGATCGACGCCTCGACTTTCGCGATATGGCGTTTGGAGTCGAAACGGTCCGTCATGAAGGTCTCGACCGGCATGAACGGATAAGCCTTCTTCCCGACCGCCGGAAGCGAGGTGTAAGGCGCATCGAGTATCAGAGCGCCGACGGGTTTATTGGCCGCAAGCTGGACGGCGACCCCTGTTCCTAGGGACTCTCCGTAAGGAATGATGTCGGCGGATGAAACGCCTTGTTGGCGCAGATAGTCGTAAGCGGCGATGGCGTCCGAAATGAGCGCTTTTTCGCTTGGCTGTCCGGTGCTGCCGGAATAGCCGCGATAGGAGGGCATGAAAACCCCGAGGCCGATCTTGTTAAAACGCGCAATGCGCTCCGCCCTGCTGGTGAGCCCGCCTGCATTTCCGTGGAAATAGAGCAGCGTCGGCTGACCAGGCGCTGGCAGCGCCCGCCAGGCAACGAGCCGTTCGCCATCCGCAGTCGTCAGCGTGACCTCTTCAACCCCGGAAAGCCCCGCATCCGACGGCGAATGATAGGTCGCGTCCGGGAAATAAATCAGACTTCGCTGGAAAAAGTATAGTGCGGCGGTCACCGCGAGATAGATGGCGGCTGCGATGGCGAGAATGGAAAAAAGCGTTTGCATGTATTTCACGCTGTTCCGCTCCGCGACAGCCGGCAGGACTATAAAAGGGCGGGCTTATCGGCGATAGGCCCGCGCCGTTAGCCAGGTTTGAAGGACAGCGGCAAGCGCGGAGATAATCGAGGATACTATTGAAATTGTGACAGCAAGGTTTTGACGTTCGGACGGCGCTTTCGCAATGTCTTGAAAGGATTGCGCTTGCGGATCAGCGGCGCCTGGTTTTTCGGAATAGGTTTGAAAATTCCGATTGGACTTGGATGCCGTTTCCGTAACGGTCTTCTCCGGCAGATATGTCCGCCAGTACCACGCGCCTGCCGTTGCGATCAGCGACAGAGCAAATACTGTAATAAAGAAGCGGCGCATGGTTCTGGCTCCTCGGAGCGGCGGATTTAAATCGGGATCGGCGGTGCCGCTCCATCTCTTTGTTCTGGCATCGGATTTATCCGAAAACCGCTACGCATCCCCACCTTCGTGGGGACATGCTTTTTGGTCCGATGCTCTAGTGGTTCGACGCAAACATTTGCATCCCCGTGCAGCACGCTCATTTGCAAATTTTGCGTCATAAGAACCACTAGGTAAGTATTTGTTTCTAGTGGAGCTTTTGAATTTAGCATTTGTGAACGAGCTTGACCGCTACCGGGACTCAAATGTTAAATTCGCTCCACTAGAGCCTCGTCGGCGCTTCGGCTTACATCGACTTGACGATCCCTTCGGTCATTTTCTTAGCGTCGCCGAAGAGCATCATCGTGTTATCGCGATAGAAAAGCGAATTGTCGATACCCGCATAACCCGACGATAATGAGCGTTTGATGAACATCACAGTACCAGCCTTCCAAACTTCAAGCACGGGCATTCCGAAGATCGGAGAGGCCGGGTCTTCTTTTGCAGATGGATTGGTCACGTCATTCGCGCCAATGACGAAGGCAACATCGGCCTGACTGAAGGCGTTGTTGATGTCCTCAAGCTCGAAGACCTCGTCGTAAGGCACGTTCGCCTCAGCGAGCAGCACGTTCATATGGCCCGGCATGCGCCCCGCGACGGGATGGATGGCATAGGAAACCTCCACACCCTCGGCTTTGAGCTCATCCGCCATATCGCGTAGAGCGTGCTGCGCCTGAGCGACCGCCATGCCATAGCCGGGCACGATAATAACCTTCGAAGAGTTCTTCAGGATAAAGCCCGCATCGTCTGCCGAACCTTGCTTGACCGGACGCTGTTCGCCCCCTGCGCCGCCCGCGGCAACGGCCTCGCCGCCGAAGCCGCCGAGAATGACGGAAATGAACGAGCGGTTCATGCCCTTACACATGATGTAGGACAGGATCGCACCCGAGG
>CAZMAC010000476.1:0-2884 GCA_964564085.1 uncultured Hyphomicrobiaceae bacterium | reverse complement strand
ATCAAGCCGAAGCCCAACGCGCACATCTCAAATCAAAAATGCAACTGTAATGCTAAGTGTCCACACAACCTAGCGCTGTTATTCGCGATGATTGCAGCAATCAGCGCGACCGTTGCCACACAAGCGGAAACCTTCAAAACACCCGGCGCCATCGCCGCACTCGGAACCTTGCCGGACGCCGCGATCCATTATGACGAAACAACCGACGCCGTGATTTACCGAAAAGGCTAGCAAAGCCTGATCACTGTCGGCGTTTTGTCGTCAACAAATATCGCAGCTACGTTGAAAGCAGAGGTGGATGCTTATGACGTGCTTCAATTTACGCATAATTCCTATGAGGAAGAACTGGCCAGTATAATAGCTGGCGAGTATAAAGGCGGCTACGGTCGAGCTCAATGTTTATGGCACTTCGATGTGGGCGAGTTGAACCTGCTGATCACGGTACGTGACACAAAGAATGTACGTGCACTGAAAGAAGATGTTGAGGCCGTATTGAGGGGCGTGCGCTTTCCGCCAAAGCGTCACCCGCGCGAACTTGCCGGTGTTTTTGAACTGCAGTCGCGTTTCGGCGCCGCCCGTAACATCGAAGCGCCGAAACGCTTTGGCTCCGCCGATAGAGTTGAGGTTCGCACTGACGGCAGTTTTCTGTTTATGCGTGGGCCGTTTGCGGTTGGCGGCCTAACCATTCGCGATGGCGTCACGCCGGACCGTGGATAATGGGAAGTGCGCGGAAACCGCCTTCTGAGTTTCATTCCGCCTATCACCTTTACAAATTATCGGATCGACTTAAGCGGAAAAGATCCGCTGCTCTATGCCAATCAAGGTGGGCAAATTCGAATAATACGCCATAATCAGTGATGGACCAATTTTCTAAGGAAATCTCAGCAGGTTGGATCGGCCAGCTTTAAGGCCACAGAAAATTCAAAGAATTTCTCCTCAAAGGGCGTGGACGAAAATGAATGGCTTGCCTGAGAAGCGCGTCTCACGGCAATTTGAAGAAAAAAAAGAGTGTTCACCTCATTGTCACTATCCTATCTCTATGAATTCCGGGGATCTCAAAAATCTCACCTTGCATGAAAACCGAAGGAGGGTTCTGCATGAAACATATCTTCGCTGTCTTGGTTGTCTTCTGTGTTGCAGGTGCTGGACTGGTATCGGCGCAGGAAGGGCCAGTCAAGGAACGCCAGGCTCTGATGAAGAAAAATGGTGACTCAACAAAATTGGCCACTCAGATGCTCAAAGGCGAAAAACCTTATGACGCGGATGCGGCTGCTGAGGCGATGAAGACAATCGCCGGCACAATGGATGAGTTCGTCACGCTCTTTCCAGAGGGCTCAACGGAAGGTTCGGAAGCCAAGCCCACGATTTGGGAGGACAAGGCCGACTTTGACGCATATGCCCAGGAAACAAAGAAGGCGAGCAATGCTGCTGCTGAAGCGGCTTCCGGAGGTAAGGACAGCTTTCAAGCTGCTTTCGTGACGGTTGGCCAAAATTGCAAAGGCTGTCACGAAAAATACCGTGTCGTGAAGAAATAGGAGATTTTATGTACCGCCTGAAAACTGCATTCTTTTTTAGCGTCTTCATATTATCTACAAGCGCTCACGCGCAGAAAGCACCAAACGAAGCGTACAAACCGGATGTAGAACATGGGCGGTACATCTATTTTGCAGGGGGATGTTCTTCCTGCCATGCCGCGCCCGCTTCATCGAAATGCGATGACCCGAAAAATGCGGACGAGCTGAAACTTGTCGGCGGGCGCTGTTTAAAAACCGAGTTCGGGACGTTTTACGTGCCGAACATCACACCCCATAAAGAGAGCGGAATTGGCGGTTGGAGCGATCAGGATTTCATTGAATCCATGACGGAGGGCACATCGCCGGACGGCTCGAATTATTATCCGGCCTTCCCTTACGCCTCTTATCAGCGCATGAAACGTAGCGATCTTCTGGATCTCTTCGCTTTTCTGAAAACGCTGGAACCGGCCTCGTCATCCGTCCCCGAGCACGAGCTTTCCTTCCCCTATAATATTCGTACAGGCCTTACGCTGTGGAAGGCTCTTTATCTGGACGATGAAAAATTTAAGCCCAATCCTGGCCAGTCCGATAAAATCAATCGGGGCGCATATCTCGTCGAAGGGCCGGGACATTGCGGGGAATGCCATACACCGCGTGACAGCTTTGGCGGTTTGGTTGACGACACGAAACTGGCTGGTGCGCCTGATCCAGAGGGGGAAGGCTTCATACCGAACATTACGCCGCATGAGACCGGTATCGGGTCCTGGAGCGAAAAGGACATCGTCTTTGCACTCGAAACCGGCTTTTTGCCGGATGGCGACGTGATGGGAGGGACGATGACCAAAGTCCAAAAAAATATGGCAAAGCTGACCAAGACAGACCGGGAAGCGATCGCAGCCTATTTAAAATCCATACCGCCTGTGGCCAGCGAGCCCAGTAAGAAAAAACAGTAACCATATTTGCCATAATCATAATTGAGTGTATGGTCTTGTTAGATTAGCTCTCACCCTATCGGGTGATGAGATCGGCTATATTTGCAGCTAAAATCAGTCTCGTTTGGAGACCGGTACAAGATGGCAGAAAAATTTTTGGATGCCACAGGTTTGAGCTGTCCGCTCCCCGTCTTGAAGGCGCGCAGGACATTGAGGGATATGGCGCCGGGGCAAACGCTCGAAGTTCTGGCGACGGATCCAGGAGCTTTGGAGGATGTTCCGCTTTTCTGCAAATCGGCAGGTCATGAACTGCTCGATGTGTCCATCATTGAAGGGGATGTCTGCCGTTTCGTGATCAAGAACCGTGGCTGAGCCATTTGAGTTCTACGGAAATAACGGGGTGGCCTAACGCCAGCTGAGCTATGCATGAATCTTGGT
>CAZMAC010000475.1:0-2894 GCA_964564085.1 uncultured Hyphomicrobiaceae bacterium | reverse complement strand
CATGCAGAACAACCTCAGGTCCAATGACGCAATAGGGGCCTATTTCGACATCTGCACCGATTTGAGCGCCGGGCTCAACGACGGCTGTCGGGTGAATTGCGGTTTCATCCGGGGACGTTGCAGCAGCCGGGGAAGAAGGGGTGGGAACCATTAATCTGCCGAGTCGGTAGGAGTTTTGTTGGGATCGACGATCATCGCGCTAACCTCCGCCTCCGCCATCAGCGTATCGTTGACTTTTGCTTCCCCGTGGAAGCGCCAGACCGGCCCACGATTGCGTATCTTGCGGACATGAAAACGCACACAGTCGCCTGGGAAAACCGGGCGGCGGAATTTGGCTTTATCGATGCTCATGAAGTAAACGATTTGGGGCTCATAGAGCTCACCAAGTGCGGCAACGCAGATTGCGCCGGCTGTCTGCGCCATGCCTTCGATCAAGAGGACGCCCGGCATAACCGGAAAATCCGGGAAATGTCCCTGAAAATAGGGCTCGTTGATCGTGACATTCTTGATCCCCACAGCCGAATTATCAGCGTCGATATCCACGATCCGGTCGATCATCAGAAAAGGGTAGCGATGGGGCAGCAGTTTAAGCACGCGCGCAATATCTGCGCGATCAAGCGTCTCCCCAACATTTGCCTCGTTCATTCCGATTGCTCCATGCCGTCATGGGCGCGCCGTCTCACGGCCATTTACTCACTGAGTTTCAACAAGTTCCTTAATTGCTTACCGCTCAGCGTCTCGGTCAAGCGCCTCAACAGAGCAACTTCGCGCGCCCAAATTTTTAGCGGCTTTGCGGGTGTTCCCCCCCAACGCTCACCGCTCGGCACGCTTTCAGCTACACCGCTATTTCCGCCGATCTGCGCGCCGGAGCCAACCTTGATGTGACCGACCGTGCCGCTCTGACCTCCCATCACGACGAAATCTTCCAGAACCGTGCTTCCCGAGATTCCGACCTGACCGACGATAATGCAGTGTCTGCCAATTGTGACGTTATGACCAATCTGAACGAGATTATCAATCTTTGTGCCTTCGCCAATCACCGTATCGCGCAAGGCGCCGCGATCGATCGCGCTATTCGCGCCGATTTCAACCCAATCCTGAATAACGACGCGGCCGATTTGCCTCACCTTGAAATGTCCTTGCGGTCCCATCGCAAAACCGAAGCCATCCTGGCCGATAGCGACGCCCGCATGGATCATCACATTGTTACCGATCAGCGCATGCGTGACGACAGTGTGCGGGCCGATATAGCAATTCCGCCCGATCGTGCAGCGATATCCGATCACCGCGCCAGCCGCGATCCGTGTTCCCTCACCGATTTGAACCTCCGGCCCGATGACGGCGCCGGGTTCAACGGCGACGTTATTTTCCAGTTTCGCACTGGCGTCGATCTGGGCAACGCCCGCCGCAGCGGCATCAGCTACTTTGGGTGCCCCGGCATCCGGATAGAAAAGCGCAAGGACTTTGGCATAGGCGCGGTAAGGCTCTGGTGAGAGCAATGCTGCGACTTCTTTAGGAACGCGGTCGGCGAATTTCGGCTGGATGAAGCAGGCTGCGGCTTTGGTGGATGACAGCAGCGGGAGATATTTGGGATTATCGAGAAAGGAAAGATCGGACGGCCCAGCACTATCCAAAGGGCGAATATCGGTGATTTCGAGAGTGCTCAAGCTTTGGTCGTTGAGAGAGGCTCCGCTTTCTTCGGCGATCCGCGCGAGGCTGAGAGGGCCTGCGCGATGATAAAAGCCGGGATGTTCCATCGGTTTTCTTTAGCTTGGCAAAAACAGAAGGCCCCGCCAAAGGGGGCCCTCATAAAAATGGCCTGTTCCGGGCGCGTTAAAATTTGGTCGAAGCGCCGAACCGGAAGAGTTCTTCTTCGTCGAAATCCTCCGCAAGCAAGGCCCAGGCAAAATCGGCACGAAGCGGACCTAGCGGAGAGTTCCACAGCAAGCTTGCACCCACGGACGCCCGAAGATTCGAGCTGTCATCGACGATAGCTTCGTCCGCTTCAACATCCGTTTCATAAAGCGATCCGGCATCGGCGAAGACAGCACCGCTGAAGCCAAGCTCATCTGGAACGAACGGGAATGGGAAACGAACTTCGACAGTGCCCGCATAGAAGATCTTACCGCCGATCGCGTCTCCGGCGCCAAGTTGGGGATCGCCATTAGCATCGAGATCTGCAACGCGTGGGCCGATACCTGCAGTATCAAAGCCACGAATGGTTTCTCCACCCTTGAAGAACGCGTCGACAGCTTCAACGTCCTGTCCGCCCCATCCCGTAATGAATCCACCGATGACACGGCCAACCAAAGTTATGCCTTGATAAATCGGATAGTATCCGCGCCCTTCGGCAACGGTCTGGATATAGTTCACATCGCCGCCGACACCTGCGACCTCAGGCGTGAGCGCGAAATACAGCCCACGCGTTGGATTGAGGCGATTGTTGCGTGTATCGTAGACGATAGATAAGCCAACTGACGAAATGATGCGTTGGCCTTGATCTTCGATCAGCTGGATCGGGACCGACGCATCGGCGTCAACATCAAAGACCTCATCCTGAAGCAGCTTGTAGCTCGGTTGCAGCCAGACATTTTCCGTCAATGCAAATCCGACGCGTATCGCACCGCCAGTTTTGCGCTGTTGAAAGCCGGACTCATCCGTGAAGTCGTTTTCCTTGTGGAACAGATCGAAGCCAGCAGAGATATTTTGATCAAGGAAGCGCGGTTCCGTAAAGCTGAGGTCAACCTGGAGATTTTCGGCACTACCCGCCAATTTCAAACGTAAGAACTGTCCCTTACCGAGCAAGTTCCGCTCCGTGAAGGCCACTTCACCAATAACGCCGACACTGGACGAGAAGCCGCCGGCCAGCGAAAGTTCGCCTGTCGCCTGCTCTT
>CAZMAC010000474.1:0-2894 GCA_964564085.1 uncultured Hyphomicrobiaceae bacterium | reverse complement strand
TGGCCGCGTTGGGCGGGCGACGATGCGGGCCGTTCGGACTTTTCAAAAGAAAACCGGGATCAAGCCCGCCGATGGCTATGCCGGACTTAAAGTGCTCAAAAAGCTGCGCAGCGGCGGTTTTTAAATTGCCTAAGCCTTGCAGAAACACCTCTTTCATCGTTATTGCGAGCGAAGCGAAGCAATCCAGCAGTACCCGACCCTGTAAGTTGGATTGCTTCGCTTCGCTCGCAATGACGAAAATGGTTCCGTTTTAACTCACCCGCTTTAGTCAGGATTTTCGTGCGCCCGCAGCGGTAAAAATCATTGCTGACCGTAGCCCCGGAATTTGTCCAGCACACGTTCCATTTCTGCGTCGTCCAGAACCGGGCCGCCACCTATTTTCAGGGTCGCAACATATTGCCCGGCGAGCGTCTCAACCTCGCGCGCAAGATCAAGTGCGGCCGCCAGATCCAAGCCGCAGGCAATTTGGCCATGATGGGCGAGCAAGGCGGCTTTCCGCCCTGTCAGCGCCAGAACGACCGCATCGGCAAGTTCCACTGTGCCGAAGGTCGCATAGGGGGCGAGCGGAATATCCGTACCGCCTGCAATCGCAACCATATAATGAAAAGCCGGGATCGGCTTGCCGACGCAGGCAAGCGCCGTCGCGTTTATCGAATGGCAATGCACAATCGCGCCGACATCGGGCTTGGCCTTATAGACGGCGAGATGCATCTGCCATTCCGAAGACGGCTTGAGCGATCCTGGCGGTGTTTCGCCATTATCGTCAACAAGGACGATGGCGTCCTCTTGCAGCGCCTCATAGGCCGTACCGGTCGGCGTGATCAACATACCGCCGGCCGTTCTGGCGGACACATTGCCCGAGCGGCCGGGGCTCAGACCTTCGCGACTCATGATCAGCGCGGTTTCGATGATGCCGCGCCGTCTCGTAATTTCGGAAGACTTCCGGCCCGGCTTACGTAACGGCCGGGTCATAGGTCTTATCGGGATAAAGCGAGGTCAATCCTTCCAAGGAGGCCCGGCATATGCCGCGCTCAGTGATGAGGCTCGTAATCAGCCGGGCGGGCGTGACGTCGAAAGCCGGATTGGCCGCCGGGCTGCCGGGCGCGGCAATATCCACACTGACGACTTTGCCATCGCCGGTCCGTCCCGTCATTTGGGTCACTTCTACGGCGCTCCGTTCCTCAATCGGAATTTTCCGCCCATCGGCGAGCGTCCAGTCGATCGTGGAAAAGGGAATGGTGATGTGGAACGGCACGCCATTATCCTGCGCGGCAAGCGCCTTCAGATAGGTGCCGATCTTATTGGCGGCATCGCCATTGGCTGTGACCCGATCCGCCCCGGTAATGCAGAGATCGACCTGCCCGTTCTGCATCAGATGGCCGCCGGCATTATCGACGATAATCGTATGCGGAACGCCATGCGCGCCAAGCTCATAGGCTGTCAAGCTCGCGCCCTGATTTCGCGGTCGGGTCTCATCGACCCAGACATGAATCGGGATCCCGGCATCATGGGCCTGATAGATCGGCGAAAGAGCCGTTCCCCAATCGACGCAGGCGAGCCAGCCCGCATTGCAATGGGTGAGAATATTGACGCGCGCGCCGCCCTTGCGCTCGGCATGATCGCGGATCAGTTTGAGCGCATGCGCGCCGATCAGCCGGTTGGTCTCGGAGTCTTCATCGCAAATCTGCGCAGCTTTGGCATAGGCCGCCTCGGCCCGGCCTTGCGGCGACAGCGGGCTCAGCGCACGGCGCATTTCATCGAGCGCCCACCGAAGATTGATTGCCGTCGGGCGTGTCGCCCCGAGCAGCTTGATGGCCTCTTGTAGGCTCGCATCGGAAGAGTCGACAGCCATGGCAAAGCAGACGCCGTAAGCCGCCGTTGCCCCGATCAGCGGCGCCCCGCGCACCTGCATGATCTTGATCGCACGCGCGGCGTCGTCAATATTTTGCAGGCGCGCAATTTCGAACCGGTGAGGCAGTTTGGTCTGATCGATGATTTCGACGGACCGCCCATCCTCGGCGAGCCAGATCGTTCGGTAGTGCTTGCCGTTAATTTTCATGGAGTTATCGCTCTGCTAGTGGTTCGAATCCAACGTTTGGTACCCGTGTCATTTTTTGTTGATGGATCAAATTGACCTGACATTTGAGTAAGTTAGATGCCCATATATTGCTTGATGCCGGGACACAAATGTCAGGTTTGATCCATTAGATCAATTCATATTGAGCCGATGCCAATTAGGCACGAATGGGTCGGTCCAAGTTAGATAGGGACCTCTTGGCGCGCTTTGAAAGCCATTGCAGCATGTGAGTCTGACAGTCATTCTATGCAGTATAAAGCCGGTTCTGGGTGAACAGATGGCAGCGGATGGAATGAAAACTCATGCATTTTCAATTTCCTCGCGCAGAATTTCCAGCTCCAGCCATTCCGCTTCCGCCGCTTCCAATTCGGCATGCGCCTTTTCCATGCCGGCCGAATAGTCGGCAAACGCTTTTGCGTCGCGTGAATAAAGCGCGGGATCGGCGAGCTTGGCCTGAAGGTCTTCGATCGTTTTTTGAAGTTTGTCGATATGGCCGGGTAACGTCTTGAGCGCGTGCTGCTGATTGAAGCTCAGCCGCTTTTTCTGCCCGCTTTGTTGTGGTTTCGACTGTTTGGCATTAGTCTTCTTTTCCGGTTTTGCCTTTTCCGTCTTGTCCAGCCGCCACCAAATATCGCCGCCGCGCTGGGCAAGCATATCGGCATGGCCGCCCGCATAGCTGGTCCAGCGGCCGTCGCCCTCGGGAATGATCACGCGTTCCACCGCCCGGTCGAGAAAATCACGGTCATGGCTGATCAGAATGACGGTGCCGTCGTAGACGGATAGCATCTCCTCAAGAACGTCGAGCGTTTCGAGGTCC
>CAZMAC010000473.1:0-2894 GCA_964564085.1 uncultured Hyphomicrobiaceae bacterium | reverse complement strand
GAAGTGCCAGAGCAAAACAGTTTTGCATCCCGGCGAGGATAAAGGTCTGCCTAAGCACTCGGAATGTAAGATGTTACCTGCATCTGGTCATGGGCTCAAATTCGGGACGATCAGGGCCAAAATCATAGCGATTTAAAGGCAGCCTCTTTGGTCTGCGCGGACCCGATTTCGAAGCCCTTTACGAAAAGCCAAAATTCTACCGCAATTTGAACAATTCACCGCTGCAAATCGCATGAAAAAAACGGCGTTTAGAGTTGTATTCACAGTGCGGATTTGAGTTGCCGATAGCGGCTAAATCTACGATACTTCCGGCGTTTGGTCGGTTGCCGGAAGCGATGGAAAAGTCTCACGCAATGCACGCTATACTGGCTTGTGCTGAGCCGGAATTTGGCCTGCTTTCCTAGCTCCGATAATCAGACATTTTCTCTCTGGCCAGTGAGTTTTGGCCGGGTGTGGCGTTGGGCATTATGGAGTTGACTATGCGTCAGTCTGGTACAGTCAAATTCTTCAACCAATCGAAGGGATTTGGCTTCATTACACCGGATGAAGGCGGGAAAGACGTTTTCGTTCATATTTCTGCGGTTGAACGGTCTGGGGTACCGATGCTGGACGGGGGGATGCGAGTTTCTTTCGAAACGCAGCCGGATCCAAAGGGGAAAGGTCCAAAAGCGATTAACCTTCAGATGTCTGAGTAAAAGTCGGCGCTGTATTGCGCCAGACATACTTCTTAAGCTCCTTACTCAGCAGATATTTCAAGCAACATGTCGTAGGCCGGTCTTTGGGGTCGGTCTTAGCCTCCATTTTGCTTTTCGCATTGCCGGCATATGTGGTGCATGCGAGCTGCAAAGACTTGATCCAGCTCACTCTGTTGTTCTAACCGATTGTTTTCTCTACTAAGTTTCTTTAGAAGACTATTGTCCGCTTTCTCATCCCCAATCTCAACTTTTGTAGGATAAGTTCATGTCCAGCTTCCGCCGCCTGCTGCCTCTGTTCGTCATTTGCCTCAGCGCCATATTTGCTGCGCCCCAGGCGCATGCGCGATGCACCTCGCTCTTTTACTCCGTCAATGACTACGGGAAAGAAGGGCCCGCGCGGGATGCGAAAGCGCTTTTGGACAAATACATTGCGAATTGGGCCGCAAAGAAAGGCATAAAAAAATACAGGACCGGCAAAAAACAAGTCGAGTGCAAACTGTTTCTCGATTTCATCATCTTCGATGAATATACATGCAAGGCGACCGCGAAAGTTTGTTGGTAGAACTAATCGCGTACCGCACTGCCTCGTTTTGGAACGCTTTATCCAATTTTCGTAAACATTTGTGGCCAACGCCGCATAATCCGCTTTCGGGGATGCATTCTCTCTTTTTTTTAACGTTCGAAGTCCATATATTAGAAGTGCTGGGTAACCAGCTATGGCGATAAACGACTATCGGAATAAGCCTATCGGACCCGGGGGCGGTACCCGGCGCCTCCACCAAAAGCGCATGCGGCTTTTCATGATCGTGTGTTTCTGATGGGGGCGAACTAGGATCGACGAGGGTGTAAAGGGTGGATTTTCGCTCGGCATGGTTCCGCCGTTATCGGGCCGTTTTAATAGTTGCAAACGACAACTATGCTGAGGCTCCTGCTCTCGCTGCGTAACGCAGTGCGACTAAGCCGAATTCAAGTCCTAGACGTTCAGCACGGCTAGGCGCGGTTTGGGGACACCGGGCAACAGAAGTCCTCCACCCGGCTGCCGGAGGGCGGCGCCGGTAGCGTGGCCCTTTAGATTAATCTCGACGACAGCCAAATGTCCGAGGACAAGATCCGCTACGATATCCTTGCGAGCGAGGCCTTCCGGGGCCTCATAAGGACAGTCTTGCAAAAAGTCCAAAAGCGCGGCCTGCCCGGTGAACACCATTTTTACGTCACCTTCGATACAACAGCGCCGGGCACGATCCAGTCGAAACGCCTTAAAGACCAATATCCCGATGAGATGACGATCGTTCTGCAGCATCAATTCTGGGATTTTCAGGTTTATGAAGACCGCTTTGAGGTCAAGCTGTCCTTCAACAATGTTCCCGAACGGCTGGTGATTCCGTTCGCCGCCATTCGAAGCTTTGTCGATCCGAGTGTTGGCTTCGTGATCAGTCCCAATCTTCTACTGCAGTCGCCGAACCGGGATACGGCCATGGCTGGCAGCCCGCTCAGCGCCGAAACACAGGATCGCGACGCGCTCCCCCCCGCGGCGCAGGCGTCTCCGGACCAGGATGTTGAGGCGAAACCAAAAAATGAGGACGCTGCTGCGGCAAAGGGCGAGGATGATCCAGCTGATCCTGATGAGCAGACCGCAAAGGTCGTAGAGCTGGACGCTTTCCGGAAAAAATAATTGAGTGCGAAGCTCAGCAAGCTGTGGGACCCCGCGCGGTTTCCACTTTATACAGATTCCACTGCCCACCTTAGGTCAAGCTCTTCAACCCGCCATCTTTTGCATATCCCAGAAGGTTGCCTCGATCTTGTGTCCGTCAAGATCGCGAACGAAACACCCATGATAGGGCGCGCCATATTCAGGACGCGGACCAGGAGCGCCGTCCGAAGTTGCGCCCGCTTCTAATGCCGCATCGTAAAAGGCTCGAACCTGATCTTCGGATGTTGCAAAAAAGGCGATATGCGTGCCGTTGCCGACTTCCGCCTTGCCGCCATCAAGCGGCACTTGAACCCAGAATTCAGGATAGAGCCTGCCATAGGCGACCGCGCCTGAATGTTCCATGATGCGTTTGCATCCCAGCACGGCGAGAACTTTATCGTAGAAAGCGACGGCCCGGTCGAAATCATTCGTGCCAATCGAAACGTGATTGATGATGCTTGGTATCTCGTCCATGGATCAACTCCGGAAAATTATAGTCATCTGCTTTT
>CAZMAC010000472.1:0-2908 GCA_964564085.1 uncultured Hyphomicrobiaceae bacterium | reverse complement strand
GGAAGCCATGCGAAATCCGACGATCGGCCACACCGTCTGTGCAATCGACAAGTTTGTTCTGGAGAGTTTTGAAAGGCTGCTGACAGACGCCAGGGCAAAAGGTCGGATCGATCCGTCGGTCGATCTCGGCACGATCGCACAGGTCATCTCAATCTTGGGCGACGGTCTTTATCTGAGACGCGCGCTCCATCCGGAATTTGACGGAAATGCGTGCATGCCCGTCATTTTGTCGCTCATCGGCTCGCTTATTAAGCCGGTGGGTAGCTCCTTAGCGGAAACGGAAGTCGCTTCGAGACCAGATCAGGAAGCGGTGGGATAACGATATGTTTGTATATCGCTGCATGATTTTGATGGCCGCCGTTTCGGCTCTTGGCTTTGCTGTGCCGCAATCTCATGCGGCGGAAGCGGCAAGAACGGAGCAGGGCGCGGAAGGCCCATCCGTAAGCGTTGTGAGTGTTAGGGAAACAACCTTCAACGAGTCCATTCTTGTGACCGGCTCGCTTGTTGCGCGTGAAGAAGTTCTCGTGACACCTCAGATCGACGGCTATCGCATCAGCGAAATTCTGGCCGAACAAGGGGACCGGGTCAAAGAGGGGCAACCCCTTGCACGCCTTGCGAATGAAACGTTGAAAGCGCAACTGGCCCAGTTCGAAGCGAACGCACTCAAGGCCGATGCCGCGATCGCGCAGGCTCGGAGCCTGATTACCCAAGCCGAAGCCACCAAGAAGCAGGCCGACGCCGCCTTTGCGCGCGTGGAGGAGCTGATCAAATCGGGCGCGACAAGCCGGTCGATCTTCGATAATCGCGAAGCCGCAGCTCAGACGGCCGCCGCAACGCTTGCCTCGGCGAAGGACGGATTGCGCGTCGCGGAAGCAGAAAAAACGCAGATTGGGGCTCAGATCCGCGAGTTAAAATTGCGGATTGGATACACTGACATTAATGCGCCCACGGAGGGGCTTGTCAGTCGCCGCACCGCGAAGGTCGGCGCAATGGCGTCAGCGATGTCCGATCCGCTGTTCCGCATTATTACCAAAGGCGAGGTTGAGCTGGACGCGGAAATTCCGGAAATCTACCTGCCGCGCATTTCCGTTAGCCAAACAGCCCGCATCGACGTCTCCGGGTTGGAGCCGCGCGAGGGCAAGGTCCGGCTTATTTCGCCGGAAGTCGATCCTGCGACGCGGCTTGGACGAGTACGGATCTTTATTGGCGATGATCCCTCGCTGCGCGTCGGCTCTTTCGCGCGCGGCACGATCGAGACCGGCACAAAAACCGGTCTTGGCATTCCGGCGACAGCCATTCTCAACCGGGATATCGGTCCGGTCGTTCAGGTCGTCAAGGATGGCCGCGTCGAAACGCGCAAAGTCGCTATTGGCGTCAGAAGCGGCGGCGAGGTTGAAATTGTTGACGGGCTAAAAGCTGGCGAAAGCGTGGTTTTGAAATCGGGCATGCTGCTCCGTGACGGTGATCCGGTCAATGCCGTTCCCGTCAATGAAACGGCTGTGAGCGAGGCTCTCTAATGCGGCGTCTCAACATCTCCGCATGGGCGATCCGCACGCCAATTCCATCCCTGGTGATGTTTATTGTACTCATCATCCTCGGTGTGCTGAGCTTTCGTAACCTTCCGGTCGAGCGCTTCCCGAATATCGATATCCCGCTCGTTTCGGTTTCGATCACCCAGGCCGGCGCATCGCCATCGGAACTTGAGACGCAGGTGACCAAACGTGTCGAGAACGCGGTGTCCGCGATTGCCGGCGTCAAGCACACCACCTCGACAATCACGGACGGCTCCTCAACCACCGCAATCGAGTTCGAGCTCGGCACCAATACGGACCGCGCACTGAACGACGTCAAGGACGCGATCTCGCGCATCCGGGCAGACCTGCCCCGTACCATTGACGAACCGATCACACAGCGCATCGATATTGCCGGTCTGCCCATTATGACCTATGCCGCAACGGCGCGAAATTTGGACCTGAAAGCGCTGTCCTGGTTCATTGACGACACCATTGCGCGCGAGCTTCAGGGCGTGAGAGGTGTGGCCGAGGTCCGTCGTATCGGTGGCGTGGACAGGGAAATCCGCGTCTCGCTCGATCCTGACCGGCTTTTGGCGCTTGGCATTACGGCGGGCGATGTCAACGCCCAGCTCCGTGCGACGAATGTCGACCTCGCCGGCGGTAAAGCCGAGATCGGCGGCAATGAGCAAACCATCCGCGCGCTCTCGAGCGCTGAGACTGTCGAAAGGCTTGCCTCGACCCCGATTATCCTGCCGGGCGGGCGCAAGGTTCGTCTGGATGAACTCGGCGCTGTTCGCGACGCCTATGAGGAACCGAAATATTTTGCCCGTCTGAATGGCGAGGAAGTTGTCGGTTTCAACATCTCGCGGGCGAAAGGCGAAAGCGATGTTCTGGTCGCTGAGCGTGTCGATGCAAAGCTTGCAGAGCTTTTGCAGCGCCACCCTAATGTCGAAGTCAGAATAGTCGATAATCCGGTCGCCTATACGAAGGGCAATTATACCGCCACGATGCACACGCTCATTGAGGGCGCGATCCTGGCCATTATCGTGGTGTTTCTGTTTCTTCGCGATTCGCGCGCGACGGTGATTGCAGCTATTGCTTTGCCGCTCTCGATCCTGCCGACCTTTTGGGCCATGTCAGCGCTCGGCTTCTCGCTCAATCTCGTGACGCTGCTTTCGCTGACCCTCGTCACCGGGATTCTCGTCGACGACGCGATTGTGGAGATCGAGAATATTGTCCGGCATATGCGCATGGGCAAATCGCCCTACCGCGCAGCGCTTGAGGCCGCCGACGAGATCGGCCTCGCCGTGATCGCCATTACCTTTACGATCGTTGCGGTTTTCGTGCCGGTCACGCTCATGGCCTACACGACCTATCCGCTCATCTTGCTGGCC
>CAZMAC010000471.1:0-2911 GCA_964564085.1 uncultured Hyphomicrobiaceae bacterium | reverse complement strand
GGAGCGGCTGGTCGGCGAGGCTTTGAAAGCGGGTGGGTTGTCCTTCGCCGAAAGCCAGTCCGATTCCGGGCCGCGCCGTCTGGTTCTGCATATTGAAGGTCTGGACCCGCGTTCGGCCGACATAAGCGAGGAGCGCAAGGGGCCGCGCGTCGGTGCGCCGGAGAAGGCGACAGAAGGTTTTTTGCGCAGCGCCGGGCTAGCGTCGCTCGATGAATGCGAAACCCGCGATGACGGCAAAGGCGCTTATTACCTCGCAATCATCGAAAAGCCCGGTCGGACGGCCAGCGAAATCGTCGCCGAGGCGGTGCCCGAGATTATCCGCAAATTCCCCTGGCCGAAATCGATGCGCTGGGGAACTTCGCGCCTGCGCTGGGTGCGTCCGCTGCATTCGATCCTCTGTCTGCTCGATGGCGAGGTCGTGCCCTTCGAGGTGGAGGGCATCGCCAGCGGGCGTACCACAATGGGACACCGGCGCGCGCAGGACGAGGCGCTACGCGGCAAGGCCCTGCCCGTAGAGGATTTCGCCGATTACAAGCGCACCCTGGAAGCAGCCAATGTCGTCGTCGAGCGCAAACAGCGTATCGAGACGATTGGGGCAGAGGCCCGAAAGCTTGCGGCACACGAAAAGCTCGATTGGGTGGAGGACCACGGGCTTGTTGACGAGAATGCGGGGCTCGCCGAGTGGCCCGTGGTCTTGGCTGGAAGCTTTGATGAAAGCTTCCTGGATGTGCCGCAGGAGGTCCTGATCACCTCCATGAAGGCCCATCAGAAGAGCTTTTCGCTACAATATCAGAAATCAACAAAATTGGCTAACCGCTTCTTAATGGTAGCAAATCTGGAAGCGTCGGACCGTGGCAAATCGATCATAGCGGGCAATGAACGCGTGATCCGGGCGCGCCTGTCGGATGCGAAGTTTTTCTGGGAGAATGACAAGGCGCGCGGGCTAGAGGCGATGCTGCCGAAGCTCGATGCGATTACGTTTCACGAGAAGCTGGGAACGCAGGGCGAGCGCGTGCAGCGGCTGATGAAGCTGGCTCGGCAGCGAGCCAGCCTTTGCAATGCTGATTGGAAAAAAGCGGAGCGGGCGGCTCAGCTTTGCAAAGTCGATCTAGTCTCCGAGACTGTCGGCGAATTTCCCGAATTGCAGGGCTTGATCGGGCGGTACATCGCGCTGGAGCATGGTGAAGAAAAAGACGTCGCTGATGCGATCGCCGAACATTACAAGCCCACCGGTCAAGGGGACGCAGTGCCGATCAAGCCGGTATCCATTATCGTCGCCCTTATAGATAAGCTCGATCTTCTCGCCGGGTTTTGGACGATTGATGAGACACCTACCGGAAGCAAAGATCCTTTTGCGTTGCGGCGGGCGGCACTTGGCATCATTCGTATCATCCTGGAAAACGAACTTCGTATTCCTGTTCGTGCTTGGCTCATCCCCGAAATGATCCGCCTGGAACATTTTCTTCAGACAAAACAAGCCCGAGCACAGGCGGTTGAAATCGCTATTGCCGAAGAGGGACTTGACCTAAGTACTGCCCACCACAAGCAGATTTCCATTGCCATTCGCGATAGCCATACAGTCGACATTGAAAGAACTGTTCAACGCGCCGATCACTTAGTTGGCTTCTTCGCCGACCGCCTCAAAGTCCATCTCCGCGAACAAGGCGCGCGCCACGATCTGATCGACGCCGTTTTCGCCCTGCCCGGCCAGGACGATTTGCTCATGATCGTGCGGCGCGTAGAGGCGCTCGGCAATTTCCTCGACGCGGAAGACGGGGCGAACCTGCTGACCGGGGTCAAACGCGCGCAGAACATTCTCCGCATTGAGGAGAAGAAGGACAAGCGCCCCTATGAAGGCGAGCCGGATGCGGCCCTCTTCGCCGAGTCGCAGGAAAAAGCGCTCGCCAAAGCCATCGGCGACGTGACCAAGGCCGCGCGCAAGGCGCTCGACAAGGAAGACTTCGAAGGCGCAATGGCGGCACTCGCCAAACTGCGCGCGCCGGTCGATGCCTTCTTCGATAAGGTCACGGTCAATGCCGACGACAAGAACATCCGCGAGAACCGGCTCAAGCTGCTCTCGCAAATCCGCGCCGCAACCCTCGAAGTCGCCGACTTCTCCAAAATCGAAGGCTGACGGCCAGATATCACCTTGTGGTCAGGCAAGTAGATGGCAGGCAGCCGCTATATAGCTTCCGACACGACTCCGTCATTCACAAGGAGACGGAGCCGTGATTATCCGTATTCCACGGCCTCACTAAGCGCGGCACTCTTAGGCTTGTTTTGTTTTCGTCTCCCCGGAAAGTGCAGAGCACTTGTCCGGGGTCGCGTGCTGTCGCAACATCATGTTTTACGTCTACATCCTCACCGACCGGAAAGACGGTACGCTTTACACAGGCGTGACAAATATCATCGCGATCCGGATTGCACGGCATCGGGATGGAACTGGTTCGCGATTTGTTTGGCGCTATGGGCTATTCCGGCTCGTCTTTGCTCAGCCCTTTCCGACCGCCCTTGAGGCGATTGCAAATGAAAAACGCCTAAAGAAGTGGCGGCGTTTGTGGAAACTGAGGCTCATTGAGAGGCGCAATCCCGATTGGCGGGATCTGTATGATGTGATTTTGTGTTAGTAGTTTCGGCCTGACGTCAACGGGAAAGAAAAGGTGTTTATTCGGAGTCTCACCACGCCTTGTCACCCCGGAAGGCGCGTAGCGTCTGTCCGGGGTCGCGTAAGAACCTTGCAGCGACACCGAATGTGACCCCGGACAGCCCTATGGGCTTCCGGGGTGACGAAACAGCGTCAATAGTTTATTCACCATCCTGGTAATTTCTCCTCCTGAAGTTATCCCCGCCCGTCTGCGTCAACTTATACTCACCCCGTCGCTTCCCTGACGGGGCGCCGGGCTTAAGACCG
>CAZMAC010000470.1:0-2920 GCA_964564085.1 uncultured Hyphomicrobiaceae bacterium | reverse complement strand
GGCAGCAGCGCTTTTCATCCTGCTCAGACGCTTCGTCGAGTTTGACGATTATGACCGGTTTGACCGCTTCGACTGATTTGGAGTAGATATACCTATTCTCGTGCTGACGTTGATCGGCACGATACTCGTTTATATGGTCCTGTCTGTTCTAACGCGGCGCTGATAATACGCTTATGCCAGATCTGCTCGCTCTCGACGATAACATTGACGCCGTTACCAAAACCGAGACTGTCGCCGTCCTCCTGCCTCTCGCCCTCGACACCACATATGATTACATCGTTCCGGACGGCGAGATGCTTGAGCCCGGCGATTTCGTGATGGTTCCGATCGGTCCGCGCAAAGAGATCGGCGTCGTCTGGGAGCGTGACCGACATGCCAAAGCGGTCGATCCCAAGAGGCTGAAAGCCGTTATTGATCGCTTCGACCTGCCACCGCTGCCGGACCATGCGCGCCGCTTCGCCGATTGGGTCGCGAATTACACGCTTTCGCCGAAAGGCATGGTGCTCAAAATGATGATGAGCGCCGGCGATGTCTTTACGCCCGACACGCCGCGCTGGGGCTATAAACTCGCCGGGCCCCCGCCATCGCGGCTGACGGCCGAACGCAAGCGCGTCATCGAAGCGGCCGTCGGCGGGCTGGTCTGGGCAAAGCGGGCGCTTGCTGAGCGCGCGGGCGTCAGCTATGGCGTCATCGATGGGCTGGCGCAGGCCGGCACTTTCCTGCGCGTTGAGCTACCGCGCTGGAAGCCGCCCGTGCCGAAGCTGGATTTCGCCCCGCCGGACCTGTCCGAAGGTCAAGCTTACGCAGCGCATGCTTTGCGCGAACGCCTTCAGGCTGGCGGCTTTTCGGTTTCGCTGATTGACGGCGTGACCGGGGCGGGCAAAACCGAGGTTTATTTCGAAGCGGTCGCGGAATGTCTGCGCCAAGGCCGGCAGGCGCTGATTCTGCTGCCGGAAATCGCGCTGACGAATCAATTTCTCCAGCGCTTCGAGCAGCGTTTCGGCTGCCGCCCGCAGGAATGGCATTCGGCGATCTCGTCCGGCGAACGGGCGCGGATCTGGCGCGCCGTGGCCGATGACGAGGCAAAAGTCGTCGCCGGCGCGCGTTCGGCCCTCTTTCTTCCCTTTGCCAATCTGGGCCTGATCGTCGTTGACGAAGAACATGACAGCGCCTTCAAGCAGGAGGACCGCGTCACCTATCAAAGCCGCGACATGGCGGTTGTGCGCGGCTCGATCACCGGCGCGAGCATCGTGCTGAGCTCTGCGACCCCCTCGCTTGAAACGATGGTCAATGCACAACAGGGCCGCTACGCGCACCTTATTCTGCCGCAACGTTTTGCCGGCGCGCGCATGCCGGAGCTTTCGGCAATCGATCTGCGCCAGAGCCCGCCTGAGCGGGGCCACTGGCTGAGCCCACCCCTGGTCGAGGTGATGACGGAAACCTTGGAACGCGGCCAGCAGACGCTGTTGTTCCTCAATCGCCGCGGCTATGCTCCGCTAACGCTCTGCCGGACCTGCGGCCATCGTATCGAATGTCCGCAATGTTCCGCCAGCCTTGTCGAGCACCGTTTTCGCCATCAATTGATCTGCCATCATTGCGGCTTTGCGTTGCCTGCGCCGAAAACCTGCCCGAAATGCTCTGCCGAAGACTCACTCGTGCCTTGCGGTCCGGGCGTGGAGCGTGTTGCCGAAGAGGTGGCCGAACGTTTCCCCGGCGTCGAGACGGCGATTCTTTCCAGCGATCTCATCCCCGGCCTGAAGGCGCTTCGCGAGATTATCGACAAGGTGGCGCGCGGCGACGCTCCCATCATTATCGGAACGCAGCTTGTCGCCAAAGGACATCATTTCCCGCATCTGGCGACGGTTGGCGTGGTCGACGGCGATTTGAGTCTGGCAACAGGCGATCCGCGCGCCGGGGAACGCACATTTCAAATCTTATCCCAGGTGACGGGCCGCGCCGGACGCGAAGACGGCGTGGAGGGTCGCGGCTTCATTCAAACGCATCTTCCCGAGCACCCCGTCATGCAGGCGATTCTCGCCAATGACCGTGACAGCTTCATTGCGCAGGAAATCGAGGCGCGCCGCGAAGCCGCCATGCCACCATTCGGGCGTCTCGCCGCGCTGATCATATCGGCCAAAGCCAAGCCGGACGCTGAGCATTATGCCCGCCGCCTCGCGCTTGCCGCACCAAAATCTACAAAAATCTCCGTTCTCGGTCCCGCCGAGGCGCCCCTCGCCCTGATTCGCGGCCGTCACCGCTACCGGCTTCTGGTCAAAGCGGCCCGCGACGCCGATCTGCAGGCCTATTTGCGGCATTGGCTCGGTTTAGTCCCGCCTGTACGAGGAAGCGTGCGGCTGAGCGTGGATATCGACCCTTACAGTTTCCTGTGATTGAAGACCTGCGCGCCTTCATATTTGGCGTCCTCCCGTGGTTCTCAGATGGGATGGTCAGCGTTAAGTTCTTTGACTTGCAATCTTCACAAGCTTCCAGAAAGACTTACACAGAAGCATTATGTTAAATCTCTATTTGACCTTCATAACAAACAAAATCTTCATTCTAATGTCACCGCCGGAATGATAAATTAAGGATATTATTTCAGTCATTTCATTATCGATGGGGTCGTACAATGGAAGATGGCGGTGTTGGTGGCGCAGGCTCAGTTGGCGCGAGCGATTCGATTGGTGGCAGCGATTGGTGGGGAGACTCCGACGACTCAATGGCGGCTGGTTTCGACTCAGCCGTCAATGACGCTTTGAGTGGCCGCGATAATGATGATGTTTCAGATGACTCGGTCGCGGGTGGGATCGATGCCGACGTCAATTCGGCTTTAGGCACCAGCGATAACGACGATGATTCAGACAACTCACTCGCGGGCGGAATCGATGCCCTTGCCGATGTCGGTGCCGTAGCAGGGACCTCC
>CAZMAC010000469.1:0-2930 GCA_964564085.1 uncultured Hyphomicrobiaceae bacterium | reverse complement strand
TAATCAGAGTCGACATCCTGCTCTATTTTTTGCTTTGCACCGGACATCCGTCCGGTGCGTTTGCCCAGTTGAGCGACGCTTGTCTGGTCGCGATCAGCAAGCATCGCTCCGTGGGCCCTGGGGTGCCATACAGATAGAAGGGGCTGTGGGGCTAGATCAACCTACGCTTAATCGGAATCGATTAAGCGTAGGTTGATCTATTTTATAGACTTAGAGCAACTGTCCGCGTCCATTTGGACGCGCGTTGCTCTGGCGTTTCCGATTATTCGCCCGATGCTCTAATCCAGCGGCAACCCTGCCTCCGATTTTGACATCCGGATCGTCAGCGCTGTCCTCACATGATCGACATTCGGGGCAGCGGTCAGATCGCGGATGATGAAGTTTTGAAAGCTTTGAAAATCGGGAGCAATGCATTTCAGGATGAAGTCGATATCGCCGGACAACATCGCGCATTCGCGCACGTAAATCCAGGATCGGGCGAGCGTTTCGAACGCGCTTAAATCCGGCTCGGACTGGCTGATAAGCCGGACCATGGCATAGCCTTCGACATCGAAGCCCAAAAGCTTCGGGTTGAGCTTTGCGTGATAGCCAAGAATAAAGCCGGCTTTTTCGAGTGCGCGAACGCGCCGGAGGCAGGGCGGCGCTGAAATGCCGACCCTGCGCGCCAGCTCGATATTGGTAATGCGCCCGTTCGCTTGTAATTCCTGCAGGATCTGCCAGTCGATACGATCGAGCTTGATCCAGGATTGCGGCTCGCGGCGCGGGTTCATGCTTGGCCTTTTGAGATTTCCACTTTAGGTAATGAAGCTCAGCAGGAGCATAGGCGAAGTCGTGACTTGCGCAAGAAATGAAAAGCGATATGCCAAATATTTTTAAGAATATTGCGCAGGACAAGAGCCAGCAAGACAGCGCGGCGGCTCAACCGGGCGAATTGAGCCTTGCGGGCCGCAGCGCCTGGATCATCTCGGACGGCATTACCGGGCATCTTGCCATTACGCGCGGCGTTGCCGAAACGCTCGGGCTGATCGCCGAAATCAAGCCGGTTTCGCCGCGCATGCCCTGGCGGCATCTGGCCCCAAACGGTCCGGCCGATCCCCGCATTCTTCGCTCGCTGCTCGCCGAACCCCAGCCCGATATTGTGTTGGGCGCCGGACGTCAGACTGTGCCCATTATTCGCGCACTCAAGCGCGCCGGGGCGTTCACCGTGATTTTCCAGTCTCCACGCGCCAGCAGCAAAAGCGCCGATCTGATCTGGGTTCCGGCCCATGACAAGTTGCGCGGGCCGAATGTCATCACAACGCTAACGCCGCCACACCGCTTCACGGCATCGCGCCTTCAGGCCCTGCGTGAGACGGTGCCGGCAACTATCGCCGCGCTTCCGACCCCGCGCATGACGCTTTTGCTTGGCGGTCCTGGCGCGGGCTACCGCTACGATACGGCGACGATCGACGCTTTCGCTCATAGCCTGACTCATTTTGCCCAAGAAGCCGGCAGTTTCATGATCACCGCCTCGCGCCGGACACCGCCGGAGCTTTTCCAAGCCGCCGACGAAGCGACCCGTGAAACGCCCCGTATTCTTTGGGATGGAAACGGGGAAAACCCTTATCCACATTTCCTGGCTTGCGCCGATCTCCTGATCGTCACGGCCGACTCCGTCAATATGATCGGCGAGGCCTGCGCGACCGGGCGGCCCGTTTATGTCTTCCATCCAGCCGGCGGGCGCCGGAAATTTGTGCACTACCATCAGGCCTTGCAGGATTATGGCGCAACCCGCCCTTTGCCGGAAAATCCCGGTCCGCTTGCGACATGGCACTACGAGCCCTTACAGCCTTCAGCCTTTGTTGCGGCTGAAATTGAAGCCAGATGGCGCCGTTTTCAGTCGACAAAACCCCAACGTTAATGCTTAAGCCTTGTCAGTCTTGCTGACATTCCTTACCTCTTCATGGGCTATAGAATGGAGGCGAATGAGCCATGAGCGCGCGCCACGAAAAACTCATCATCATTGGATCGGGTCCGGCCGGCTACACGGCGGCCATTTACGCAGCTCGGGCCATGCTCAAGCCGCTGATGATCGAAGGTATTCAGCCGGGCGGGCAGCTGACGATCACGACCGACGTCGAGAATTATCCCGGTTTTGCCGATGTCATCCAGGGGCCGTGGCTGATGGAGCAGATGCGCGCCCAGGCGCTTCATGTTGGCTCTGAGATCATTTCTGACCATATTTCGGAGGTGAATTTTTCCCGCCGCCCATTTCATTTGAAAGCCGATAGCGGCGCGGAATTCACCGCAGACACGGTTGTCATTGCGACCGGCGCGCAGGCCCGCTGGCTGGGCCTGCCCAGCGAGACGAAATTCCAAGGGTTCGGCGTTTCAGCCTGCGCCACATGCGACGGCTTTTTCTACCGGAATAAAGAGGTTCTCGTGATCGGCGGTGGCAATACAGCCGTTGAAGAGGCGCTTTACCTCACCAATCACGCCAGTAAGGTGACGCTCGTCCACCGCCGGGACGAGCTGCGCGCCGAACGTATTCTGCAGGACCGGCTCCTCAAGCACGAAAAGATCGACGTGATCTGGGATACTGTCCTCGAGGAAGTGCTCGGTACGGAAAATCCGCTCAGTGTCGTAAGCGCGCGGCTCAAAAATGTTAAGACCGGCGAAACCTTTGAGAAAAAAACCGATGGCATTTTTATCGCGATCGGCCACTCTCCGGCGACGGAGATTTTCAAGGGGCGGCTCGAGATGAAGCCGAACGGCTATATCGTCGTCGCACCGCATTCAACGGCAACCAGCGTTCCCGGCGTTTATGCCGCTGGCGACGTTGCCGACGAGGTCTACCGTCAAGCGGTCACGGCGGCAGGGCTCGGCTGCATGGCGGCGCTTGAGGCCGAAAAATATCTCGCCAAGCTGGAAACCCTTAGTCAAGCGGCTGA
>CAZMAC010000468.1:0-2934 GCA_964564085.1 uncultured Hyphomicrobiaceae bacterium | reverse complement strand
AATTAATTTTCTTGTAATATTTGCGTAACATGATAGGGCTATATGTAAATTAACCTAGAATTCCACTTTAAAATTGAATTCATTATATTCATAACTATGACCGATACGGTAACTCCTAGTGTGCTGCGCAAAAAATTGCATTTGCCGTTTTCTTGCAACTTACGTTTGTGCGACTCCTTAGTACTGCACTCGCAACAACCGGATCACTGAGTTTCTGGAATATTGCGATAACGAATTCCATTTGGCGGCGTTTGCGGATTTGGCCTGGCTTCTTTGACGTGACAGGACTGTTGCGTCCCCCCGTTCAAGAATTGCCAAACGGGCGATGCCTTTATTGATCAGTGGTCTGCAACAAGTTTTGTCTATGGGTTTCAGCCGGTTGTAACCCATAGCCAGCGTTTTGTTTGGGGGATAGGGCTTAGAATGGACAGTGCCAGGAAGCGTTCAGGCATACCGATGCTCGGTAGCGCTGGTCCGAGAGAGCCTCGCGAGCCATTCTTTCACAATTTTAATTTGCGCTCGATCTTATCCTATATCCGGCAAGCCAATCGCAGATTAGCGCAAATATCAAAGGACAGACTGGCCTGCATTCAGGTGCTCAGATGTTTCGCCGTTTTTTCGGTCGTCTTTTGGCACATCCTTTATGAATTGCGCAATTTCAACATTGAGATTCCGGCTTTTATAAAAGAAATCCGTCTGGATTTCGGAGTCGACATTTTTTTCATCATCAGCGGCTTTATTATGATCTGGGGATTTGGCGAACGCTTCGGGCAAGCCGGAGCACCACGCCAATTCCTCCAGCGCCGGATTATCCGTATTGTCCCGCTTTATTGGTTTTTCACGATTCTCGTCGTTCTCGTTCTTCTGGTGAGGCCCGACCTTTTCGACCATACGGTCCTGACGCTGAGCGATCTCCTTCAATCGCTGTTTTTTATCCCGCATTATGGTCCGCATGGGGAGGTCAGACCACTTCATATTCTCGGCTGGACGCTGAATTATGAGATGATGTTTTACATCGTTTTCGCACTGTCCTTATTTTTGAATAAGCGTGCCGGCATTCTGTTTATCGGTCTTGCATTGGGGGGAATTTTTCTGATCGCATCCCAATTTCCAAAGGGCCAATTTGCAATTGCCGATTTCCTCAGTGACACGATCATTTTCGAGTTCTTTCTTGGCGTTCTGCTTTGCCTTTGGACTTTCCCGAACCGGCGTTTGGCGACAGATCGCGCTTTGGCGGTTCTCGGGCTCAGCGTGATCCTGTGGGCAGCGACACAATGGACAGCGCTTGCCGAGCTAAGGTTTTTCAACCTCGGCATGCCGGCACTGGCCGTCACCATGATCACGATACTCGTACTATACCGGGCTCAAGGCGTGATGATCGGGTGGCTGGTTTTACTGGGTGAGGCATCTTATGTAATCTATCTGAGCCATCCATTTATTCTCGAAGAAACCAGCTTAATATTTCGGTATTTCGGTATGTTTAACAGCAACTCATACTTGCAGGCGTTTATTTATGTCATTGCGACGTTAATTTCGATATGTATTATCTCTGTAATATTTCACCTGCTCATCGAGCGTCCGATCAATAAGAAACTTAAGGACATGATGATGAGGTCAAGCCGGATGGACAAAGTATCAATCCAATGAGTGTGGAGTCATAGCCGCATTGTTTTCCAAGAATATTGAAATAAATGAAAGCGTACTGGAGGGATTTTTCTGATGTCGCAAATAAACGGACAATCCGAGATCCAGATTACAATACGGCAAGACGGGAATTCACTCGAAGCTGATAATCAGTGGCTCAGCTTTTTAAACGCTCGCGGACCTTCGGCGATGTATTGCGAGCCGCGATGGGTTCGCGCAATCGGTCAGAGTTTAAAGCAAACGCCTTATTTCATTGAAGCAAACGCAAATGGAAAAACCGTCGGGCTCTTGCCGCTCATGTTTGTCAAAAGCCCGATTTTCGGCCGGTTCCTTGTCAGCCTGCCTTATTTCGATTGGGCCGGGGTTATAGCAGATGATCCCAAAATCACGAAGGCTCTAATTGACCGCGCGGTTGAACTCGCCGATGAGCTTGACGTTCGCTATATGGAGCTGCGCCACGAGGCCGAGATCCCTCACGAGCGGCTCACCCATAAGCGGACGACGAAGGTGCAGATGCGGCTGCCGCTTTCTGCAAATCCGGATGATGTGTGGAATGGTCTGAAGTCCGAAGTGCGCACACAGATCCGCAAAGGAACGAAAAAAAACCTTCAGCTGGAGTGGGGGGGGCAGGAACTGCTTGACGATTTTTACCTCGTCTTTTCCACCAATATGCGGGATCTGGGCACGCCGGTCTATCCGAAGCGTTTGTTTGAAAATTTCCTCAGCAAACTGCCGGATCAGGTGGAGATCGGCGTCGTGCAGCTCGACGGCCGTACGATTGCGAGCTGTCTGGCAATGCACGGCAACGGCTTAAGCGAAGTTCCAAGCGCCAGTTCGCTGCGCGCATACCGCTCAACAGCGGCGAATTCTTACATGTACTGGCACGCCATCGAGCGCGCAATCAAACGAGGACAGAGCATTTTTGATTTCGGCCGCAGCACGATTGACGGACCGACATTTCAGTTCAAGAAGAAATGGGGTGCCCAGCCCGTGCCTGTCGTTTGGCAGTATTATGTGCGCAAAGGGGATGTCCAGGAAATGCGCCCCGACAATCCCAAATTTGATCTCGCGATCGGGGTCTGGAAACGTCTGCCGCTACCTGTGACGCAAGTCCTGGGGCCTATGATTGTTCGCGGAATTCCCTAATGCGGGACTGCGGAACAACGTGCGGCTTACCCATTGATCCTCGAGCCTTTTTCGATCTGACGGAAATCAGATCGTCGGCTCTAACTATTTGTTTAGTTGCGCATTTTTATCCGAGAACCGGTTCCCACTTCTCGGAATGCGCTC
>CAZMAC010000467.1:0-2935 GCA_964564085.1 uncultured Hyphomicrobiaceae bacterium | reverse complement strand
ATCCGTGATGGCCGCGCACCGATGCCGGGGATCGGGATTATTCCATTGCCGGAAGAATACGGTGTTCGCATCGGCATTCGAGGCATCATTGTTCAATCTGTGATCGATGACACAGCTGCTGACCGTGCGGGACTTCGAGGAATTGACCGGCGAGACCGGCTTGGCGATGTCATTATTGCTGTCGAAGGCGAGCCGGTGGCAACGGTTGCCGACCTTGCTGTGGAGCTGGAAAGGGTCGGCATCGGCAAGACGGCAGAACTGACTTTGCTGAGAAACGGCAGCAGGGAAACAGTCTCCGTTGAGGTTCAGGATATCGGGGAGTGAGTATAAACCCTCGATTGACTTCCGCCCATTGTTACGAAAATTGTCGCCTCACAAGGGTCTGAGTTGCCGGCTTTTCAACGCATCTTGCCCAAACGCCCCATTTCAACCATCTTAAAAGTAGCAAGGCAGAGCTTTTCGCGACTCGCCTAAAGCACGACAAACCAGCTTTCGGCTCTCAATAACGGGATTGAAAGGCAAGCGAGCTGAAGCTCGGGTTTCTGGATTTGTTGTTATATTCAAGCAGGCTGATCGCCCTACTCATAATTCGGAGAGCAATGTGCGTCTGCTTTTTGCATTTATTCTGGGCTTTTGCGCCATCACGGCGCATGCACAGCCGAAAAGGCCGCCGGTTGTGCCTGTCGAGGCGGCTGAAGTGGTCTCCGGGCCGCTGTCAGAACGCGTCACGGCGGTTGGCAGCCTTGCGTCCAATGAATCCGTCATCGTCAGGCCGGAAATTGCGGGCCGCGTGGTCGAGATCGCCTTTGACGAAGGCCAGCCGGTCAGAAAGGGCGATCTCCTGATCCGGCTGGATGAGTCGCTCAATAAGGCTGAACTTGCTGAAACTGAAGCCCGGCTTGAGCTGGCGAAGCGAAATTTTGCCCGGACCGAGGAGCTTTTCGCCAATAAAATTGCCACGGGGCGCTCGCGCGACGAGGCGCGATCTAATCTCGATGTCAGCACAGCCGCCGTCGAGCTGGCAAAAGTGAAACTGGCAAAAATGCGCATGACCGCCCCTTTTGACGGGATTGCCGGGCTGCGTCAGGTCAGCATCGGAGATTACGTCACTTCCGGTCAGGACCTGTTCAATCTGGAAGACATCGATCCCATCAAGGTCGATTTCCGTATCGCGGAACGATTTCTGCCAGCGATTAAGACCGGGCAGGAGATTGAAATTACAGTCGATGCCTATCCAGGCCGAAGTTTCACCGGCGAAGTCTACGCGATCGATCCACGCATCGATGCGAGCGGGCGCAGCATCGTGATCCGTGCCGGGGTTGCCAATAAGGAGCGGGTACTCCGGCCTGGCCTTTTCGCCCGTGTGGGGCTGATCTTGGAACTCAAGCCCGACGCCCTGACCGTTCCCGAGCAAGCCATCGTTCCGCGTGGCGACAGCCAGTTCGTGTTTCGTGTCAACGATGGAAAGGTCAAGCAGACTGAGGTGAAAATCGGCACGAGGCGGGATGGCCGCGTTGAGATTGTCGAGGGGCTAGGCGCCGGTGACACGGTTGTCACGGCTGGGCAGCAAAAGATTCGGGACGGCGCCTCGGTGCAAGTGATCAATGGCGCTGCGACTGCAAAGGACGGCGAAGGGGCAAAGCCGACACAGCCCCCCGGCAAAGGAGCGTAAGACCCCCGTGACCCTTTCCGATGTTTCCATCCGCCGACCGGTTTTCGCCACCGTGATGAGCCTTGTCATCGTGCTTCTTGGCATTGTCTCCTATCAGCGTCTGACCGTTCGCGAATATCCCAATATCGACCCGCCGGTTGTCACGGTTGACACGACCTATCGCGGCGCGAGCGCTGAGATTATCGAAACGCAGGTGACGCAAGTTCTGGAGGACTCGCTCTCCGGCATTGAGGGGATCGACTACATCACCTCGATCAACCGGCAGGAGAGCAGCCAGATTTCGATCCGGTTCAAGCTGAACCGCGATCCGGACGCCGCCGCCGCCGATGTGCGCGACCGTGTCGGCCGGGTCCGCGGGCGTTTGCCGGATGAAATTGAGGAGCCGGTGATCCAGCGCGTGGAGGCCGACGCCCAGCCGATCATCTATCTCGCCTTTTTCAGCGACCGGCATTCACCGCTTGAAATTACCGATTATGCCGACCGTTTCGTCAAAGACCGGCTGCAAACGCTGACCGGCGTCTCACAGGTGCGGATTTTCGGCGAACGGCGCTATTCCATGCGGATCTGGCTCGACCCGGAGCGCCTTGCCGCTTTCAGCCTGACGCCGCAGGATGTCGAAAACGCGCTGCGCCGGCAGAATGTGGAAGTCCCGGCGGGCCGCATTGAAAGCCGCCAGCGCGAATTCACGGTCCTGTCCGAGACCGACATGCGCACCACCGAGCAATTTGACGATCTGGTGCTCAAGGATGCCAGCGGCTATCTGGTCCGGCTATCCGATGTCGGGCGCGTGGAAATCGGCGCGGAGGATGAGCGACGTATTGCGCGGTTCAATGGCAATACTGCCGTCGCGATGGGGGTTATCAAGCAGGCCACGGCTAACCCGCTTGACGTCTCAAAGGCCGTGCGCGCGGAACTGCCCGTCATCGTCGACGCTCTGCCTGAAGGCATGCAGCTTCGCATGGCGCACGACAAATCGGTCTTCATCGATGAGTCGGTCAAGAATGTGTACACCACGATTGCCGAAGCCGTCGTGCTCGTCGTCCTGATTATCTTCTTTTTCCTGCGATCCCTGCGCGCCACGCTCATTCCGCTGGTTACGATCCCGGTCTCGCTGATCGGCGCTTTTGCGCTGATGTTCGTACTGAATTTCTCCATCAACACGCTGACGCTGCTTTCGCTGGTGCTCGCCATCGGTCTTGTGGTGGACGACGCCATCGTCATGCTGGAAAACATTTTCCGTCATGTGGAGGAGGGCAAAAGCCC
>CAZMAC010000466.1:0-2949 GCA_964564085.1 uncultured Hyphomicrobiaceae bacterium | reverse complement strand
GTCGATTATGAAGACGTCGGCGAAAAAAGTATGCTGCATCTGAATGGCCACGCAGCCCCGGATGCACGCGTGGCTCTTTACGTGAACAATGAGTTCGCCGGAGTCGCGACGGCCGATGCCACAGGACGATGGAGCTTTTCAAGCAACAAACAACTTGCCGGCGGGCGTCATGAGCTGCGCGCCGATCTTCTCGTCGGGAAGGAGAAAGATGTTCTTGCCCGTGCAGCGGTGAATTTTGAACGAACCCCGCCGACAGAAGCAGCGCTTATCGATGAAGGCTCGAAAACTGCTGCTTTGGATTACGGGAGTTCTGCCGGCCCATCAGCGGAAACCGGACAAACTGGTCTCGCCGGTGCGGGTGCGGAAACGGATTCACCCAGTCAAGTCGACGATAATGTCATTATCGTGAAAAAAGGCGACACGCTTTGGCATATCGCACGCCAATATTATGGCGACGGGACGAAGTACACGCAGATCTTTAAGAGTAATAAGAGCCAAATTCGGAATCCAGATTGGATTTATCCAAACCAGCGCTTCAAAGTGCCTCAAAATACTGTCGTAAACTCAACGGCTGAGTAATACTTAACAGTGAGAGCACTCCTACAAGTCGGAACCTGTCCGACACAAAGTTCGATTCTGAGGAACTATGCTTCGGATATTAGCGCTTGGCGCCTGAAAATTCATGCGTGTGACAGGAAGCCTTTATATTGCCCATGCGGTTTGAGCTTCGTATTCAACCCGATGATGCTCTCCGAAGCACCCAGCGCCAATATACCGTCAGGCGCCAGAATGCGCGCCATCCGGCTCAAAACGTCCGCTTTCCGATCCGGCTCGAAGTAAATCAGAACGTTGCGACAGAAGATAATATCGAACTGCCCTAAAGATGCGTAGCTATCCAGCAAGTTAAAATGCTTGAACTGAACACGCGAGCGGATTTCATCCTTAAGCTGCCAGACATGCCCGGAGGGCCTGAAAAAACGTTGAATCTGCTCCTGCGTGAGCCCTCTTTGGACCTCGAACTGACTGTAGATCGCTTTTTCAGCCGTTTTCAGTGCGGATTTAGATAAATCCGTTGCAACAATTTCAACGCGCCAAGATGCAAGACAAGGCACCAATTCCTGAACGATCATGGCGATCGAATATGGCTCCTGCCCGGTTGAGGAGGCGGCGCACCAGATACGGATCTTCTTCCGAGCCGCGCGCGCAATGATGAGCCTTGGCAGGATGTACTGACGCAACGTCTCGAACGGAAACCGGTCGCGAAAGAAATAGGTCTCGTTGATGGTCATGGCCTGCACGACTTCTTCGGCAAGCCCGGGCACACGGCCCAATTCGAGGGCGCGCACCAGCTCTCCAAGTCCGGAAAGACCAGCCTTGCGCATCACCGGCGTAACCCGGCTCTCCACCAGATATTGTTTGTCCGCGCCAAGAATTAAGCCGGACGTCTTGCGCAGATAAGCGCATAACGAGTCGAAAGACCGGACCTTGTGCGCCTCGTTATCTCCGGCAAATGCGGACATTACTGGTTATCTTTCACGTTGAAGTGCAAAAACGCTTGCACCGTTCGGTCAGCATCCTGATTGAGCGGGAGATCGCGTAATCAGCTTTGAAGGGTGAACAAAACATCGATATCTAAAACGGGTAAGAGCAGCTTCCCGGCGCGGTAAAGCCCGCTGGTCAGTCGTGCCCTGTGAGGATTGAAATGCGAAGGAACGGGGATTCGCGCTGACTTTTCCAATGAGAGAACATCGCCGACTTCGTCGACAATTAAGGCAAAATTCTCTCCCTTATATTCGATGCCGATGGCTAATGCGTCCTGGACCGACACATCTGTCGGCATTTGTAGACGCCGGCGCAGACTTACCGCCGTTACGATTTTACCGCGCAAATTGACCAGGCCGGCAACATCGCCCGTGCTGAGCGGCACCTCCGTCACAGACGCGATACGGAAAATCGTATGCGTGTTTTCAACAGGAAGACCGAATATTTCGCCACCGACGAAGACCGTGAAATAGCTTCTTTCGTCTTCTCCGGTAATCGGATCGGTGATGTTTCTAGCAACCGCCTGGCTCATGCCGCTAACTCCTTCGAGGTCCTATGGACATCCTGCTTCGCCAGCACCGAGGCGAGCGTGCCAAGAAGACTCTGGCGATCCAATTTGGAAATGTTGAAACTGTTGGCATCGGTCACAGGAACGTTGAGGACGTCGTGAGACGCCATTTCATAAAGCCGGAATATCGGGAAATCCGGCATGAGCTTGCTTCTCAGGACGTCTTCAAGATCGCCGCCGTAACTCGTCTCGAAATCGGCGTCCATGAGGACAGCATCGAAATCTTTTCGCTGTGCTAGGATCTCGCTGAGCTGAGTTTCCTCCGTCACGGTCGTGAGGTTATAGCCCGCGCTTGCCAGTATCCGCTTCAGAGTGTCGCGGAACAGAAGATCGTCCTCAACAAAGAGCAGGTTCTTGGCATCTTGCTGATAGAGGCTCGAATAAGCCGCCTGCAGATAATAGGTGACATCAATCATCTCGACTGCCTCACCCCTGATCTCCGCAGCCCCAACCATATCGTCGGTCAGGCTTGGCAGCTGGACACTCAGATCGTCTTCAACGATGTCGATGATCTCATCCACAAGCAGCCCGATCGTGTGGCCGTTGGCCGTGATGACGAGCACCGGATGGGCCTTGTCGGAAACATCCTGCATCGGAGATGTAGGCAGCAGCGGCATCAGCTTGCCCTGATGCAGCATGACGAAACGACCATCAGACCTGTTGATCCTGTCAGGCTCGACCATTTCGATCCGCGACAGAAGCGAAAGCGGAAGCACTTTTGGAAGACCGTCGCCCGTACGGAACAGAACCAGACGCGTGCGATCTGCACTTGTATGCGCCTCTTTGGCCGTCTCCAATTTCTTCTCTCCGGATTTCTCGATACCGAGCTGCGTACCGAT
>CAZMAC010000465.1:0-2951 GCA_964564085.1 uncultured Hyphomicrobiaceae bacterium | reverse complement strand
GGTACGTTCCGCATCGCGGTTGTTCACGATGATAGGGATGGTTTTTTCGGCGGATTGGCTTAACGGTCATCACGACTCTAATCTGGGTAGACTTGCAGCCAAAGCGGACGAGCCTTTGTTAGAACCTGATTTCTGGATTGCGGTGCTTTTCTCCGTGGAGCTTTGCGCCGACAAAGGGAAGGCCGGGTCGTACAGCGCCCCACTATCCATCGAACGCATATTAAGCTCGTTCCGATTCGCAAAAGAGTTAAAGTGTCAAACGGCGTCCATCACGTGGTGGTTATATCTCCTTGTTTGCGCGACGGCGATTTTTTGATCGTTTTACAAAGTGCGATAGCGCCGTCTCGATCGCCGCACGATCGATTACGCCCGCATCGCGGCGGCCGAGCCACGCTATGAACTCGTCGTGACGCGGGTGAACGGGATCGGATATGGCCTCCAGATATTCGGCGTAGCCCCATGGTCCGCCAATATCCTCAGGTGGGCAACGGCCTTTGCAATCAACAAGCCGTGGAAATTCATCCCATAACTCTGCGGAGAAAAGTCGCTCAACCTTGATAGTATGCCGCCAATCGTCGCCGAAATCGTAAGTGTAGCGTAAGGTTTTGAAATTGGGCTCGCTCAGCGCCCGCGACAGGGGTGTCTCGCAGGCATCGCCAATTGGATATCCAAAGAAGTCATCAATGTCCGGCATGGGAATCCCTCAGCGGCTTTCACGCACACGGAACTCATAGCTGTGATAGTTTCCCCACGGCATAATCGCTTGGATTATCTCGTGCAATGTATCAAGTCTTGTACTGACCAGTAGCTCGATGCGTCGCATCACGATTGGCTTGACAGCATCGAGACTGATCTTAATGCGGACGATATCAGAGGTGTTTACCATGCCGAGAACTCCGATCAGGCCAGGCTTTTTTGCGTGATGGTTTCGGCTTTATTTGTGTCTCACGGACCGAAGCGGTGTAATGATCGGCGACGGTTTCGGCCAGGTCGAGCGCTATCAACTCGTTCCAAATTGCGACGACCTCAATGCCGAGTTTACTGTCGGGTGCATTGCGATCAGAGCAGTTCCAACCGGCAAGAGCGGCTATACGCTCAGCAAACGCTATCGCCATTTCCCGTTGGGAAAAGCCGGCGGCGCCAGGCGTGATAAGCATTCCGCTTGCGAGATGCGTAACAGTCCATATTGGACGCCGACGTCCCGCGTCACGAATGCCAAACTCGTCCGAAACGAGACCTTCGACAACCGCCCGGCCATCCTGAGTGGCAATCCGAAAAGATCCCTTTTCCCATTGTATTGTCATCGACGCATTCTTGCTCCCATGTGGTGTATCTCGAAAACGAGCCGGCAGGTTGCAATCACCTCGATCAGCCAAGGATTGCGCAAAGGGAAACTGAGCAAATCTCTCTGATGAGCGTCTGCCACAACCGATGCGTCCTTGCCCGTGACTGCTAATAGCATAATGCGGCGAGAAAGGAGGCGTTGACTCTCCATCGTCTCGGCGCCGGCGCTGTCGTCAGCATGTTTCGCCGGCCCATTTTTACGCTGCTGCGATCTTTTCTTCCCACTCCAAATTTTCGCCAGTAACGCGCCCCGTATTGTAGGCAGCAGCCAAGAAATTCTTCCGGTTCGTCTGAAGAGCTTTCAGCCGCAAGCCTAGAGCAGAAAGCTCATCTTCGATCACATCCCGTTTGATAGGCACTAAGTCCTTGCCTCCATTGGCGCGGAAAGCCGCATCGCGTTCAGCCCGGAGCCTGTCCAGCTTGGCGTTGATGCCGTGCCAGAGCCCGGCTTGAAACGATGTTGTGGCGCCGCGACGCTTGCCGGAGGGATGCGCGTCATAGAGCTCGCTTCGCTTGAACGCGGCTGTTTCGGTTTCAAACGCCTCGTCAATCTTCTCATAGAGGTAGCGCGCGCCCGCCACGTCGGCGGGCAGACCGAAAAAGATATGCCGGATATGCCCCCGAGGCGTCATTTCGTACCAGCTGCGGCAATCACAGAAAACCGCAATGGTGCCAACGCATTCGTCAAGGGGGGAACGGCGGCGGCGGCTGGTTTCAACGCCTTCCCCTACGCAGGACTGCGCCTTAATATTGATCTCGCCGAGCGACAGGCCGTATTGGTCGAGCATCTCGGCGATCTTGCTCGCAGCCAGCAGAGCTTCGGCCTCGGTGCAGCCGCGATCCACCGTCTTGCAGCGCAGCGCCTGAATGCGGGTCAAGATCTTGTCCAGATCCTCGCGATTGCCCTTATTGGTTTTGGCCGTTCCGGTAAGCTTCGCCCGGCGACACATTTCCTCGAAATGTGCGATGGCGTCCGCTGGAACGTCTCCGCTCACTATGCCTTCTTTGAGCGTAACTATTAGGCTGTCCAGGGTTTCAAACGACGTACGAATTCCAGCGGTCGACCGCCGGTGGATGGTTTCAAGCTGAAGCAGGAGAATGCGATCATAGGCGGCAGCCAAGCGGGCTTTGTCTCGATGGTGAGCATAGTACCTGGCACGGTGTGTCTCGAATACGGGCGCCTCGTAGGCCTCGCCCCGGATCAACTGCAAGGCGTCGGCACTTGGCTCGGTAATCTGGTCGTCGAGCGCCCACTCCTCCGCCAGGGCATGAAGGGAGCCGTCAGTAACGTCGAAGGGAAACGGATCATCATTTTCGTCTTCGTCGTCGAATAAGGCCGGGTCCAGACCTCTCAGAGGATCGCCATGCCGGACGAAGTGCTTGTAGAGCGCCTCGGCGCAACGCGATGACCTGTTCGTTCCCCACCCTTTTTCGATAAAGGGCATCGCCACGGCCAGCAACTCATCATCGAGCGGCATTACGGGACCAACGGTGATATGCACGCCTCGGTGTAGACAGGTGCGCTGCGCCCACCGCCCACCACACGACATCGGTGACTGGGGATCGAAGATCAGCAGCCTTTCGTTGCTGACAAGATCCTTGGCGGC
>CAZMAC010000464.1:0-2952 GCA_964564085.1 uncultured Hyphomicrobiaceae bacterium | reverse complement strand
AGAAGGCGGGCAAGATGACTTATGTGAGGATGGCCAAAACGGCCAAGACGACGAGGGTGATGATAATCCAGGTCATGTTGTCTCTCCAGGTAGACGGCTTGGAAACCGTGCCCCGAGCCGGAGCGGTATTCGGAAGAGTGAGGTTCAGTGCGCCGGGCGACGAAATGCCATCCGGAACATGCGAAACAATCCGTAAAGGCCTAGCAGTAGGACCAACGCGAGACCCGCCAGGTACGGCCAGTATGTGTTGATTGAGCGCTCAAGAAGGTTGGCGAACAGCTGCTTTTGCGCGTAGTCCTCGCGGCCAACTTCGAATACGCCGACCTTTTCCACATAGGTTTGATATTCAGCGCGTAGCTCTTTGAACAACTCCGGGTTTTGACCCGCCAAATCGGTGGTTTCACCGGGATCTTTTGAAACGTCAAAAAGCCGCCATTCGAAATCGCCCCGCGGCAACGCTGTCCGCACGAGTTTCCAATTGCCACGGTAGAGCGCCGCATTGCCGCTCACTTCGACGCCAAAACTACGGGGCTGGGCGCCTCCGTTGGTTGTTTGGCCGGCAAGCACCGGCAGCATGCTCCGCCCGTAGAGCTGATCTGCCTTATAGGCGACACCAGCCGCGTCGAGCAGCGTGGGCATCAGATCGGCGACGTGAACCGGGGCGTGTTGGACACCGGTGGCCGTAACGCCAGGCCCGGCGATCACAAGCGGAACGCGGAGACCACCCTCGCTGGAATAGAATTTGTAAAGATTGAAGGGCGCTGCTTCGACCGAAGCCCATTCCGGACCGATCGCCGTCAGGCTACCCGGCAGCCCCATGTTCTTTGGTGACGTATCAAACCCTTCCAAACGGTGTATGCCGCTCAAAAGAAGGTTCGGAACGAAGTCTTCAAACGATGTGACCCCGGATTCTGCGCCATTGTCCGACGTGACAACAACGATGGTGTTTTCCAGTCGACCGGTCGATTTCAAATGATCCAGAAGGCGTCCGATGTGGTGATCGGCGGCTTCCATCATGCCGGCATTGACCTGCATCGCGCGCGCCGCGACTGCCTTCTCTTCAGAACTGAGATCATTCCAGGCGCGATGATCGGAGTGGACTGGGGCCAACTTTGTCGAGGCCGGCACGAGGCCAAGGTCGATCACGCGCTGTAGTCGCTGTTTGCGCATGACGTCCCATCCGGCATCGAAAACGCCGTTATAGCGGTCGATGAACTCGGTCGGCGCCTGCACCGGAATGTGCACGGCCTGGAGCGACAGGAAGCCGAAGAAAGGCGTATCCGCCTTAACCTCATCGATGTATTTGATCATCTGATCCACGAGATTGCGGGAGGAATAAAAATCCTCTGGCAACCGCGTGGGCTTGCCGTCTTCGTACCACGACACTTCGGGATAGCCCGGCAGATAGTGGGTGTGGTCGTAGTTGCTGCCGCCCGTGGAATCCATCACGTAGGAGCGGTCGAACCCGAACCGGTTGGGAAGGTTTTTGCCTTTCGCCCCGATGCCCCATTTGCCGGTGACATAGGTGCGGTACCCCGCCTTCGACAGAGCGGTCGCGATCGTGGCCTGATCCTTTTTCCAGGTCATGGAATAGCCGGGATACGCGCTCATCTCGGGCGTTACGGTTTCCACCAGAGTGCCCATCCCGACCTGATGATTGTCCATCCCGGTCATCAGCATGGCGCGGCTTGGACCGCAAAACGGCGATGAATAATAGCGCGAGAAGATCGAGCCCCGCTTCGCCAGCGCGTCGATCGTGGGCGTGCGCGCGTTGCTGCCATAGGCGCCGAAGCCGGTGAAGCCGACATCATCGAACAGCACAACGAGAATGTTCGGGCGCGTATCCTGCGCGAATGTTGGGGTGACGCTCAGCACGGCTATGAGAAGCGAACAAACGAACGCACGAGCAATGTTCTGCATGACAACCAACTCCTCTAAAGCAGCACCTTCGTCCAGGCGCCAACCTTCCACATGCTTCCGATCTGTTGACATATTTACAAAATGACTCTAATCGTCAAGTCGTAAAGGTTGAATTTCACCACCGCTTCACACTACTGAGAGGTCATGGAACCCGAAGACGCGCACATCCTCGACACTGTGATCACCGTGGTGACCCGCTACGGTATGAAGCGGACAACGATGGCGGACATCGCGAATGCGACCGGCGTGTCGCGGCAGACACTCTATGACCGCTTTGGCGACAAGGACGGCATCATGGCAGCCACGATCGACTTGATTGCAGACCGCGTCTGCCGGGACCTGCGCGAAGAGTTCTCGAAAGAACGAGACCTTGCGTCGAACCTGGATGCCTATTTTCGGATCGGCGTTTGGCCGACTTATGAGATCATCAGCGCGATGCCGGACGCTGCTGATTTCGAGAAGGGGATGGGTGCCGCCTCTACTGCGGCCATCCGCAGGGCTGGAGAATCGAAAGAAGCAATCTTGGCTGAGGCGCTCAGTGCCTGCTTGCCAAACGATGATCCGCCGCCCGCGCAGGTTGCGCGCTTCTTTGAGCAGTCAAGCTGTCAGGCGAAGATGTCAGGCATGGCCCGTGAAGACCTGACACAGTTTTTGTCCGTCCTGAAAGCGTCAACGCTGGCCCTCTCTACGACCAAGTGAATGGTTCGCCTCAAACTATGACCGCACCGCATTTTCTAACTGTCATGAAACGGAGCACTCCGATGAAGCGTGTCGTTGCCCTATTCGCGTTGCTTGCGTTCGCGGTGTCGCCGGGCTTGGCCGACCCCCCCGGCGGGCAAGGACAGATTCTCTCTGCGTTCTTCGGCCTGGACAACTCGCGACGCATTCGCTTCCGGACTGTCATGGCTTGTCGTGGCTTTAGCGGAAGCGACGGCATGCCGGTGATCTTCTCGACGGAGATCGATGAGACCACACTCGACCCCGGTGACTTTCGGGTCACGACGGCCTCAGGCAAAATCGGCCGAGTGGGTT
>CAZMAC010000463.1:0-2953 GCA_964564085.1 uncultured Hyphomicrobiaceae bacterium | reverse complement strand
GTGCAACTTTTTGGCATCAACAGCCAACCAGAAGCGTAGAAATCCATGCGCTTATTGATGTAATCGCTCCGGGAGCTGGTCGCATGGCAGAACTCACTTCCAGCGAATCAGATGGCTTTTTCGAGAGCGCTGCCTCTTTTGAAGGCAGCGCGAAGACGGAACTCTCAGCCATCGTTATCAAGAAATACGCAAACCGCCGTCTCTATAACACCGACACCAGCACCTATGTCACGCTGGACGATCTGGCGGAGATGGTCAGGGCCGGTTCGGATTTCGTCGTCTATGATGCCCGCACGGGCGAAGACCTGACGCATTCGGTTCTGACGCAGATCATTGTCGAGCAGGAAAGCAAGGGCACGCAGAACTTGCTGCCTGTCGGTTTCCTTCGTCAGCTTATTCGCTTTTATGGCAATTCCATTGAGCGGCTGGTGCCGAGCTATCTGGAATACAGCCTCGATACGCTGACACGGGAGCAGGAAAAATACCGTAAGCAATTCGCTAACGCCTTCGGCAATGTCGCGATCGAGGCCATGCAGGAGCAGACGCGCAAGAACCTCGAGATTTTTCAGCGCGCGCTCAACATGTTCTCCCCGTTTACAGCCTTCGGGACGACGCAGCCTGTGCCTAACAAGCTGCAGAAAAATATGCCGGAAGCAAAATCAGAGTCTCAGGAACAAACCGCGGACCAGGCCGAACAAATCGCCGAACTCAAATCCAAGCTGGCTTCCATCCAGACCCAGCTTGACGAACTCGCAAATCAGAATAAATAGGTGTTTCCCAGCCATACTGCGGTCACTATTTTTTCCAAAACTCCAAATGCGTTACGACGGTATGTATGGTTTGCGATCAGGCCTCGCCTCGGCTGTGCAACAAAACCGTTAAATGTTTGACGAATGGGTTAATTCTCCATTAAGCACGCGCAGATATAATCAATAAAATGATTCCCGTTTGGGTTGTCTCCGCTATCTGATGGTGAATGTCCTTGGTGCAGATACTCTTGGTAATCGAACGCGCTGAAGCTTTTGTTTCGTGTTGGCGGCGTGGGGAGAAGTAAATGGTTCGGATCATAGCACCCTTCGTGCTCGCATTGATCTTACCGGCATGTTCCATCGCCCCGCCTTCTTCGCTTTTTACGTCCTTGGCCGATAACGATCAGCGGACCACCCAGGCTGCCAGACAAGAAGTTCGGCGCGAGCCGCAACCCCAGAAAGAGGCGGGTATCGGCAGCTCGATCAGCAGTCTTTGGGACTCCGTCAAATCGGGCTTGAGTATCGGCGATGACACCGCGAAAACCAAGGTAAGCGTATCGCCTAACGATACCGTCTCGGGGCTCGATCCCAACCAGGCTCGGCAAATGGTCAATGCCTATCGCCAAAAAAATGGGCTGAAGCCATTACAGCTGAATCCACAGCTTAGCGATGCTGCGTTCGCCCATTCAAAAGATCTCGCGAAAAACGATCGGATCTCGCATTACGGCTCGGATGGCTCCGATACGTGGGACCGGGTGAGGCGAACCGGCTATGATGCGCGCGTGACGGCCGAGAATGTCGGCACGGGGCAATTGTCGCTTAATGAGGTCTTCCGCGGCTGGCAAAAGAGCCCGGATCACAACGCCAATTTGCTGCTTTCCGATGCTGAGGAAATGGGCATCGCCATGGTTCACGACCCCAACACGCAGTTCAAGACGTTCTGGACCCTGGTTCTCGGCTCGTCTGTCGCCGTTCAATAGATCACCATGATTTCGCGGGCTGACTCGATCCAGACCCATCGCCAGCAATTTCGATCAACAGAGACAGGGCCTGATAATTGGCTGGCGAAACTCGTGTCTAATTTCCAAAGCGATATTTCAAGCTTAGGACCTGCTGACTTTCTAATCTTCACTCAGGAGCGTTTTTTGCGCTTTCTCGGTCTGCAAACGACAGGGCGCAGATCCGTAGGCTTGGCATGCGCCGGACTATCGCTGGCCATCTGCTCCAGCTTTGTTGAGAACATCGACTTCCAACCATAAAAATCGAAGCCATGCTGGATAAGGCGTGCGGCACGTGCATTTCGCGCTCTGCTCGATTTCTCTCCCAGAACCACTGCCATGACGCGCAGATCGTTTCTCGTGGCGCTCGCCACCACATTGAAGCCGGAGGCGCAGATAAAGCCGGTTTTCATACCGTCCGCGCCGTCAAAGGTTCTGAGAAGCCTGTTATGCGAACGCAGAACGCGCTTACCGATTTTGAAGGACGGCAAGGAAAACAGCCCGACATGTTCGGGGAATTCCTTCAAGATGGTGCGCGCAAGGATTGCCATGTCCCGCGCTGTCGTGACCTGCTGATCATGCGGAAGACCATGAGCGTTAAAGAAACGCGTTTTGGTCATGCCCAGACGCTTCGCGGTTTCGTTCATACGTTGCACGAAAGCCGGTTCACTGCCTGCAATGCGTTCCGCCAGCATGACCGCGACGTCGTTCGCCGATTTGATGATAACGGCTTTTAAAGCAAGTTCGACGCTCATCTCGGCGCCGACCGGCAGACCGATTTTGCTGGGAGGCTGGCTTCGCGCATGTTTGGAGCAGGTGACTTTGTCCTCAAGGGACAGCTTGCCGTCGCGCAGAGCCTCAAAAGCCAGATACGCCGTCATGAGCTTCGTCAGAGACGCAGGATGCCAGAGCCGGTCGGCATCTTCAGAATAGAGAACGAGGCCGGATTTCGGTTCGATGACAAGGGCCGGCCCCGCTTGCGCTGCGAGCGGTATCAGGCTGGCGAGAGCGATCATCAGAAACCGCCGCAGGTCATGGCTGAGACGTAAGGCTGTTTGACGAGTTGAAGACGAAGAGAACAGGGCGAAGTCTCCCAGCGTTCGAGAAACCATAATTCTAGTGTGATGATCCAGAAGTTCGTCACATATGCGGCAAGCTCAGAACGAACTTTTGGATCTGAATCACACTAGTAAAATCAATATCTTA
>CAZMAC010000462.1:2290-2955 GCA_964564085.1 uncultured Hyphomicrobiaceae bacterium | reverse complement strand
GGCTATTTCACGACATAAGGCAGAAGGCCGAGAAACCGCGCCCGCTTGATCGCCTGCGCCAGCTCGCGCTGCTTCTTGGCGGAAACCGCCGTGATGCGGCTAGGCACGATTTTACCACGCTCGGATGTAAAGCGCTGAAGCAATTTCACGTCCTTATAATCGATAATCGGTGCGCCATCTCCTGAGAAGGGGCAGGTCTTACGGCGGCGCTGAAATGTTTTCCGGTGTGTTGGCGCGCTCATGCTTCGCCTCCTGCATCGGGATTATCCTGGCGGGGTGGCCTGTCGCGGCGCGGGCCTCGGCGATCGCCCCGGTCTCCTCTGTCTCCACGGTCGCCTCTATCCCCGCGGTCGCCTCTGTCGCCCCGGTCACCGCGATCGCTCCGTTCGTCAGAGCGTTTCATCATTGCGGACGGTTTCTCTTCAAGCTCCTCCACCCGGAGTGTCATGTAGCGAATGACATCGCCGGAGATGCTCATCTGACGCTCCATTTCCGCAATCGCGGTATGGGGCGCATCGATATTCATCAGGGCGAAATGGGCTTTCCGGTTCTTTTTGATCCGGTAGTTGAGGTTTTTGACGCCCCAATGTTCGACCCTACCGACTTTACCGCCATTGTCTTCGATGACAGTCTGGAATTGCTTCTGTAAGCCGGTCATTTGTTGC
>CAZMAC010000462.1:0-2280 GCA_964564085.1 uncultured Hyphomicrobiaceae bacterium | reverse complement strand
GGAATTCGTGTTCGTAAAGCGGCAAGAAATGCGCCTTTCCTTATCTAAAACAATGCTTTGTTCCGGCGCGAAGCCCCTTTAGAGCCTTGAGAAAAGGAAAGGCCCATGAGGAAGACTCGAAAGAGCGGAAACACGGGGAGACGGAAACCCGACTGGCTCCTCGCCGCGACAAGCGCAGCGCCTCCCTTTCAGCCTCCAGCCGAAACGGTATGGCGACTTATAAGCGTTTTTGATCGATTGGCAAGATGTAAGAGCAAATCGGCGTGTTTGTGGATCTCAGGCTCATATCCTTTATCCTTCTTCCGGCCTTTTTGGCCCATAACTTCTGGAGGATGTCGGGCATATTCCTCAGATCGTAGATCCTGAACGGTTTCAAGCAGCCTTGCATCCGGCAATCTCGGGGTTTCGACGGTAGTGGGCAATCTCTGATGAACGCAAATGGCCGATCCTCCTTGTAAGGATCAAACCCGCTGTTTTGAGGTCGCTTCCCTCTTTCGATCAAGCATGGCCCGGATCGCCAATGCCACCGGCTTGGGCACCTTGTCTCGTTGCAGATAGCGCCAGAGGGTCGTCGGATCCACACCCAAATCTCTGGCGAGAGGCGCTTTCCATCTCTTGCCGTAAAGCGCCTCTCCTGCTTGCTTTAATTGATCGGCATTCACTGTCTTATGAAGTCCGAAATAAGTTGCGGGCAGGACCCATCGAAGCCGACAATATCGAGCATGCCACCATCGCCTGGATCGGCAATGGAAAAGCCGGTCGATGTCATGCCGACAATAATGCATTTTGCATCGCGTTCCATTGTCCTGCGGTACTCTTGCAAAGCCTGGACCGGGTGAATATCGCCTGCCCAGGTTTCGCTATCCGTATAGATGACAAACGCATCGACAGGGATCCTGTTGCGCATCGCATATAGCATCGGCAATGCGCAGTCCGTTCCACCAAATGGCAGATTCGAAACCGTTTTCACAGCATCGTCGAGCCTCTGGCGGGCAGACAAGGCGAGCGGCTGCAATACGGCGCGGCGGCTATAGCTGCCTTTTTCCGCAGTGAATCCGACCACTTGCGTATTCGACTCGGTCGCGAGCGTTACCAGGGCAAGTGCAGCCGAGGCCTCGCGGCAGCTTAGTGGCGATCCGCCCATGGACGATGTCATCGAACCCGATACGTCGAGCGCCAGCAAAATGCTTTTGCCGGTCGGCTCGACATTTGCGAAAGCAGCGTAAAACGCCTCGTCAAGCGCATCGACGACTTGGGTGACCGGCGACCAGGCTTTTACGCCCCGGACACCGTGCCCGCTTTTGTATACTGCCAAAGCCTGCAGCACAGAAAACGGATGCACGCGGGACTTGCGCAGATCCTCCCGGTTCTTCAGCCTGGCGGCCACTTCGGCGCAATCCATCGGCTTGATCGCTTCGCAAGCGGTCATGTTGCCGAGATTGCGAATCAGCGCGGTCAGCCCGAGATGGGGCAGCATCGCTTTCCAGACGCCGGGATCGCTGAGGGCCTCGGTGGGGATTGCTTCCCAGGGCAGACTATGATCGGCGACGAGCTGCATGAGCGCTTCGCGATTATCGGCTTTCATGGCCTTCAAATGCGCCTGAACAACCGCGGGCAACTTGTCCGTTTCAACATCCTTGCCGCGCGCCCAAAGGTAAAGCGCTTGTCGCGCCTCATCCTCGCCGGCACCTTTGTGGGCAACCTCAATCGCGCGCTTATGGCTGAAGCCGCTCCGCGAGCGGTATTTGATCGCCTGATAGGCGAGTGCATCCGTATCGCGGATATCATACCAGCTTGCGACGACCCGCTTCATACCGCGTCCCCAGCCCTTGCCGAGCTTCTGGCAGACATCGATCCATTCGAACAGATGCGATGCGGTCCGGCAGACGCGCGGAACGGCTGCGTAAGCGGCTTGGCGAGCAGGCTCGTCCGCATGGGTCGCGCCTAAAGCCAGCGCGAAAATCGCGGGGGCCTGCTTCGGCGCGCGTCCGGAATAGGAGATATCGCCAATCGTCTGAGCTGTGCGCTGCGGATCATCCGACCAGCACTCCAGAACGATTTCCGCATTTTCGCGCGTCAGCTTGCGGGCCTTCTGATAATAGGTCGCGCTATCACTGCCCAGAATGAGGAAGCGATCGAGACGGACCCATTTATCGATCTGAAAAACATAGCCGCCTGCGTTATTGACGACCTGGTCCTTGCCGGGAACAGGCTCACGCTGGCTCGTATTGAACGGGTTAAACAGCTTTACGTAAGACATGAAACACCCCTCTTCCATGC
>CAZMAC010000461.1:0-2961 GCA_964564085.1 uncultured Hyphomicrobiaceae bacterium | reverse complement strand
TCTCAGTTTATCGCTTCTCGGTGGGAGACATCCAAGCAACCGTCATCAGCGATGGGCAAATCTCCTTTCCCGCCTGGCCGACCTATGCGCCTGACATGGAAAAAAGCGTCGTGTTTAGCGCAATGCGACAACGATACCTGACGCCGCCTGACTATCTTTTGGATGCGAACGCATTATTATTGGAAGTTGGCGATAAGCGTCTGTTGATTGACACTGGATGGGGTACGTTTGCCCCGCAAGTCGGCGCGCTCATAGAGAATCTGCGGGCAATCGGCGTCGAACCGGACGACATCGATATCGTCATCCTCTCTCACATCCATCCTGATCATGTCGGGGACTGAAATCTGCATCAGGTGAACAAAATTTTGCGGCCGCAGATATCGTTGTTGCCGCTTCGGAGCTCGATCAATGGCGCGATGGGCCGAATTTTGGCGCAATGAGCATCGGTGAGGACTTCAAAACGCTGTTTGCGAACGCAGCTCAAACAGTGCTTGAAAGAGGATCGCGCCCACAGGCAATCGCCTCTCGCGAGGAGATCGTGCGGGGCGTTTCACTGATGCCTCTGCCCGATCACACAGCAGGCCATTGCGTCGTTCGGATCGCATCAGCCAAAGAAGAACTCTTTTATGTCGCTGATTGCTTCCATGATCAGGCCTTCGACCTGGACCATCCAGATTGGCGAACAGCCTTTGATTTCAGCCCCGCTTTGGCAGCTGAAACACGCCGCGCATTGCTGGACAGGGCTGCGACGGACGGAGCGGCTCTAATGGCATTTCATATGCCATTCCCCGGCCTCGGCCATGTTGCGAGCAGCGCCAAATGATATAGCTGGCAGCCTCACAGATGGCGTTTTGAAGCACAACCTTTGTGAAAAAGCACCATGTGTAGATTGTGTGGCAAATTTCGCTTTCACCGCAACTCGGCTGGGCTGATTGCCGAGACATGACGGTCAGAATGGACTCAGATCTCTCCGCACACAATCAATCCGCTGATGAGCGGATTCGCTTCTAAGCGGAACTGGTCGCAGATCGTAATGCGTTATCCACATACCGTATGCGCCTTTGGTTGCCGGACCGGTAATCCGTTGTGTTGAGGCGTCTGAACGGTGCCGAATAGGCGCGGGCACGCCCATTATGATCTTTTAATCCCGCAAGCACGAAGCTAACAGCCATTTTACGGCTATTTACGATCCTCAATCTTCGCATGAGTCATCAAATTACACAATTCAATGGATCACCGACAGATGAGAGAAATGAACACAAGACCTTATGTTATAGACATACGCCGCCACTTCCAATTCTTACACTACTCCCATCCATGAAAAATTATTGCACTGCACAGTAAGTTCGCATGCGCAAAATAAATGTATGAGTCACGAGCCGCTTTCGATCCTTATTATTGACGATAACGATGCTCGCGCTTCGATCATTGAGGCGGGGTTGCGCGATGAGGGTCACAAGGTTGTCACCATCATTACGGATGCTCAGCGATTGTGCCGCAAGCCTCTTAAGCGCCTTCGCGCACCGTCGGGCGGGAGACTTCGAACCGTTCTGCCAGGTCCGATTCGGATGCAGGCGGTCGTCAGCCGTCAATTCTCCACTCAGAACCGCGTCCCGTAGAGAACGCGCGATTTGCGCGGTCATATCAGGCTTTTGTTTTCGGGCGGCTTTTTCCATTTGTCATACAATTATTTGTCAGGCATTTTTTTATTGTAGCCATGAGAAGAATGGCAAATATGAGGGAGGCTCATGCACACGTTACGTGGCATATCGATTCTTCGATTGCACTGGCTTGCCTTCTTTTTGGGCCTTTTTTTATGCTGGCTGGCGATGTTTTTTATGGCCCTCCCGGACGATTTGCGCGCGCTGGAAAGGGCCTATGGCGCCTCCCTGATCGAGATGCTTTGCGGTGGCCCGTTGGGAGTATCGGGCTTTGCGCCGGCTTTCGCAATGTGGGCCTTGATGAGCGCGGCGATGATGGCGCCGACGGCCGTTCCTGCATTTCGTACCTATGACGACCTTGGCCATGTCGCCGCGACCGGCTTTGGCCGATTGGTGAGCGGATACCTGGCCGCGTGGATCGGCTTTTCCGCGGTCGCCGCGGCGATGCAGGTGGCCTTGTATGAAATCGGTCTGATCGGTGCGCTTGGCCAAAGTCTTTCGCTGCCTCTGACGATGGCGCTTTTGATCGGTTCCGGGCTGTATCAGTTCAGCCCGCTGAAGGCCGCTTGCCTTACGCGCTGCCGCGCGCCGCTGACCTTTTTCATGCAGCATTGGGAGGAAGGTCCGCTGCAGAACGGTTTCAGGCTGGGCTTGGATTGTGTCGGCTGCTGTTGGGCGCTGATGCTCTTGGGCTTTGTCGGCGGCACGATGAACCTTGGGTTCATGGGGCTGGCCATGGTGTTGATGACGCTGGAAAAACTGCCCGACATCGGACGCTACCTGACCAAGCCAACCGGCGCTGCCCTGATTGCGGCCGGGCTGATGCTATCGTTATTCTGACAAGGGAGGAGACCCGCAATGGCCCTGGACGCCGCCGCCATTCCCGACTGGACGCTCAAGGGCGAACTGATCCTGAATTGCAATTGCACGGTGTTTTGCCCCTGTGTCGTCAGCCTTGGCAAACATCCCCCGACCGAGGGCTATTGTCAGGCCTGGGTCGGCATCCGCATCGATGACGGCAAGTTCGGCCGGGCGAAACTGTCGGGCCTGAATGTCGGCCTGATCATGGACATCCCCGGCAATATGGGCCGCGGCAACTGGAAGGCCGCCGCCTATATCGACGAGCGCGCCACCGACAAGGCCTATGACGCCCTGGTCGCAATTTTCTCGGGCGCGGCGCGAGGAACGACCGGGCTGTTTGGCCTGCTGGTCAGCGAATTTCTGGGCGCGGAACGTGCGCCGGTGACGTTTGAGACTGAAGGCAATGCCCGCCGCCTTATGGTCGGCAAGAAAATCCAGG